>JAJZVS010000101.1 GCA_021845555.1 Pseudomonadota bacterium | reverse complement strand
GCGACGCCGATCCCGATCAACGCCGGGCAGAGCGAGGTCAGCGCCGCCGGCGTGCGCCGGCTGTTGGACGCCGGTGCGGTCGATATCGTGAACTTCGACGCCTCCGAAGGCGGCGGCATCACCGAATGGCGCCGCGCGGCCTCGGCCTGCGCGCTGGCCGGGGTGCGCATGGCCCATCACGAGGAACCGCAGATCGCCGCGCACATGCTGGCCGCGATCCCGCACGGGGTGTGCGTGGAGTGCTTCCCCGATCCCGAGCGCGATCCGCTGTTCCCTGGCCTGTGGGCGGAAAAGCCGAAGATCAAGGACGGGGTGATGCAGGTGCCGGACGGACCGGGGTTCGGGATCAGGCTGGATTGGGAAGCGGTGGAACGGTACCGCCTGCGCTGATCCAGCCGCCGGAACGATTCAGCCGTGCCCCGGTAGGCTTGCCCGGGGGGCGTTGTCGGCCGGCGGCGGGGCGTCCCCCAGCGTGGGGTGAAGTTCCGCAATCAGGTCGAGCAGAAACCGGACCGCGGCCGGGTCCACCGCGACGCTGAAATCGCCATGCGCGACCGCGTTCCGGGCCGCAAGCATGTCGCGCAGCCGATCGGCGGCAGTCTCCTCGATCAGGCCTTGCATCGCGAGTTCCTGGATCGTCTGCATCGGTGTCAGCGGCCGGTCGGTGAGCGTGGGGCACGACGCCCGGGCCGCCGCTTCCAGCACCGCCCAGGCGAGGATGAACGCCGCCCGCGCATGACCCGCCTGGGCCAGCGCGGCCACTTCGGCAAGCTGCCGGCCGATCTCCGCAGTCGTGGATCGACGCACCCGCACACCGCCCTCGGGCGATTCATCCTCGACCAGGACCGTAAAGCGCCAACCGCTCTGCATCGCCACCTTGCGCGCGATCTCGGCCAGGTGCTTTTCGGCGTTTGCCGGCGGTTGTTTCAGCTTGACCTCGATGATGAGCCGGTCGCCGGGTTTGAGGGCGATGGCGTCCGGTCGGAAGCCGCCGAGAAACGCCGGGATCAACTCGGGCCCGGGATGCGCGAAGAACTGATAGCCCTGCTGCTCGTAGCGGTCCTTGAGACGGTCCAGAATGGCCGCCTCCCGGCTCGCGAGATCGATCGTCATGGGAGGTCTCCCCGGCTGATGCCGTCGTCGATGCGGATATAGAGCACCGGAGCCGGTGCTTCCAGCGCGGCGGCCAGCGCCGGAGAGGGATTGGGAAACGCGGCCAGGGTGCCGGGCTCGAATTTCTGGGCCCAGATGCGATCGACCATCCGGTCGTCCGGGTAGGCAACAGCGCGGAGGCTGTCCAGGATCGGCTTCACGATATTGTCGATATCCCCCTGCATCGCCGCCGGTGGGAAATAGAAAACAGTGACGGCGATCGCCCTGTCATCCAGCCAGACCCAGTCGGGCAGGACGGCCTTCGCTGCCTCGGCAACCGCGGTCCGCCAGCGCTGGAGGGAGGACGCGCTGGCCTGCGATGACCGCGGCGTGGCGTTCATGACGAACTCGATCGGGAATGTCAGCTCGGGCATCCGAAGAGTCTACGCAGGTCCTCTCTCCCGATCACCCCCCACCCGCCGCTGCCAACGCCAGCACCCGCAGCGCCGAGGCCAGCGGCCGGTCCGGCGCGCGTGCCGCGTCGGTCGCCGCCACCAGCGCCGACAGGCTCTGCCCGCGCGCCGCCGCGAGCGCCCGTAGCGCCGCCCAGAACTCGGGTTCCAGCGCCACGCTGGTGCGGTGCCCGGACAGCGAGAAACTCTGCTTCGCCAGCACGCTCAACCGCCCCCCTCGCCACCGCCCCCCTCGCTAGCACCGGGCGCGATCATCGCCTCCGGGCGCACCCAGCGATCGAATTCCGCCTCCGTCACGAAGCCGAGTTCCACCCCGGCCTGCTTCAGCGTGATGTTCCGATGCAGCGCCAGCTTGCCGATCGCCACCGCCCGATCGTAGCCGATATGCGGATTGAGCGCGGTCACCAGCATCAGCGAGTTCGCCAGGTGCAGCGCGATCCGCGCGCGATCCGGCTCCAGCTTCGCCACCATGTTGACCGCGAAACTCGCCGCCGCGTCGCCCAGCAGTCGGCAGGATTGCAGCACGTTGTGGATGATGACCGGCTTGAACACGTTCAGTTCCAGGAAACTCTGCGCCCCGGCGATCGTCACCGTCACATGATTGCCCATCACCTGCGCGCAAACCATCGTCAGCGCCTCGCACTGCGTCGGGTTGGTCTTGCCCGGCATGATCGAGCTGGACAGCCCGTCCTCCGGCACCACCAGCTCGCCGATCGCCCCGCGCGGGCCGGAGCCAAGCAAACGGATGTCGTTGCCGAGCTTGGTCAGCGACACCGCGATCACGTTCAGCATCCCCGACAGTTCCACCAGCGCGTCATGCGCGCCCATGCCCTCGAACTTGTTTGGGTTCGGCACGAACGCCAGCCCGGTCAGCGCGGCGATCCGCGCGCAGAACACCCGGTCGAAATCCGGATGGCGGTTCAACCCGGTCCCGACCGCGGTGCCGCCCTGCGGCAGCGCCAGCAGCCGCGGCATCACCGCGCGCAGCCGCTCGATCCCCAGCGCCACCTGCGCCGCCCAGGCGCCCGCCTCCTGGCCGAGCGTCACCGGCACCGCGTCCATCATATGCGTCCGGCCGAGCTTGACGATCTCCGCCCACGCCGCCGCCCGCGCCGCCAGCGCCGCGTGCAGCGTCCCCAGCTGCCCGATCAGCGCCTCGGCCGCCTGCACCGCGGCGATGTGCATCACGGTGGGGAAACTGTCGTTCGACGACTGGCCGCGGTTCACATGATCGTTCGGATGCACTGGCGCCCGCGCGCCGCGCCCCAGGCTCCCCTTGGGATCCAGCAGCTCGTTGGCGCGATGGGCGATCACCTCGTTGGCGTTCATGTTGGTCTGGGTGCCCGAGCCGGTCTGCCAGACCGGCAGCGGAAAATCGGCGTCGAACCGCCCCTCCGCCATCTCCCGCGCCGCCGCCGCGATCGGGGCGGCCAGCGCGGGCGCCAGTTCGCCCAGCTCCCGATTCGCCTCGGCGGCGGCCAGCTTCTGCCAGCCGAAGGCATGGATCAGCGCGGGCGGGAAACGCTCGGTCCCGATCTGGAACAACCGCCGCGCCCGCTCGGTCTGCGGCCCCCAGTAGCGGTCGGCGTCGATCTCGACGCTGCCAAGGCTGTCGGTCTCACGGCGGGTGTTGGTCATGCGCGTGGCTCCGTGGAGGAGATGAAGCAAGGCCAGGGGGCGCTGCCCCCTGGACCCCTGCCAAGGGCATCGCCCTTGGAACCCTTCAGTTGGCTTCGCCGGGAAAGGGGCGCAACCCGGACCGACCAAGGTCCGGTTCGCGCCCCTTTCCCGGCGAAGCCGTCCGAGGGGTCCAGGGGACTTGTCCCCTGGCAGGGGGTCCAGGGGGGCAGCGCCCCCCTGGCCTTCCTCCCCCGCTTACCCGCCCCGCGTCGGCACGTCGAGGCCGACGCCGCGGAGGTGTGCGAACAGCGTGCGCAGCCGCGCGCGGTCGGTGTCCGGCAGCGGGGGGCGCAGGAGGGAGGCGATGTTGGTGCGCAGGTGGTCGGTCTCGCCGGTGCCGAACAGCACGACGTCCACGCCGGGTTCGTGCCGCGCGGTGCGGTAGGCGGCGTCGGTCAGGCTGGTGGCGCCGTCCGGGTGCAGCAGGAAATCGAGCGGGCTGTCGGTGGCGAGTTCGGCGGGCACCTGGCCTGCGGCGGCGAGGTCGCGCAGCGTGGCGGCGAGTTGTGCCGGCCGGGCGAAGATCCCGCGCACCGCGAACATCACCAGCGTGCCGACGCGGTGCGCGCGGGTCAGCGGGAACACGTTCTCGCGCGCGTTCTGGTGCATCATGTGGAGGGCGACCATCGCCGTGTCCCACATGCCGTCCGGCACCGCTTGCGCCAGCATGGCGTGTTCCAGGTCGTTGGGCGCGGTTTCGGTGATGCCGAGGAAGCGGATCTTCCCCTGTTCCTGGGCGCGGCGCAGCACTGGGAGCAGGCGGTCGCGGATCGCCTCGTACTGGCCGGGCGGCACCGCGTGCAGCTGGAAGATGTCGATCCGGTCGGTATCCAGCAGGCGCAGCGAGCTCTCCAGGCTTTCGGTCACCTGCGCCGCGGTCAGCGGCACGCCGGCGCGCTGGACGGAGGTCTTGCTGGCCAGCACCACGTTCTGCCGCCTGCCGGCGAGCGCCTTTCCCACCACCGCCTCGGTGCCGTAGGCGGAGGCGGTGTCGATCAGGTTCACCCCGAGATCGAGCGCGGCGTGGATCAGCGCGATCGCCTCCGCCTCGGTCTTTCCGGTGGACAGGCCGAGCCGGCTGTGCCCGCCTGCCCCCAGCCCGGCGACGCTGACCGGGAGACCCGTCCGGCCGAGGGTGGTGTATTCCATGCCGTAATCCTCCCGTGTTTTGGCCACAAGCGGCGGGGAGTGTGACGCCGTGCCGCCCCGGCGCAAGGCTGGCGGCGCACCTCCCGTGGGGGTTGCCCGCGCCCGCCGCCGCCGCCTATAGCCCTTCGATCTCGCAGGAGCCGTCATGGCCAGTCTCGCCGATCCCGCCGCCCCGAACCCGGCGCTCGTCCGCCAGGCCGAGATTCTCGCGCGCCCGATGACCACCACGCGGCGCATGGCCGACGCCATCCGCGCGCTGGCGATCGACGCGGTGGAGGCGGCGAATTCCGGCCATCCGGGCCTGCCGATGGGCATGGCGGATGTCGCCACCGTCCTCTGGACCCGGTTCCTGAAGTTCGACGCCGCCGATCCGCACTGGCCGGACCGCGACCGCTTCGTGCTGTCGGCCGGGCACGGCTCGATGCTGCTCTACGCGCTGCTGCATCTGACCGGCTTCGACGGCATGGGGATGGACGTGCTGCGGCGCTTCCGCCAGCTGCACTCCGCCGCCGCCGGCCATCCCGAATACGGCGCCCATCCGGGGATCGAGACCACCACCGGCCCGCTCGGCCAGGGCGTCGCGACGGCTGTCGGGATGGCGCTGGCGGAGCGGATGCTGGCCGCCCGCTTCGGCCGCTCGCTGGTCGATCACCGCACCTGGGTCCTCTGCTCGGACGGCGACCTGATGGAGGGGATCAGCCACGAGGCGATCGGGCTGGCGGGACATCTGCGGCTCGACAAGCTCACGCTGCTCTACGACGACAACCATATCTCGATCGACGGCGACACCGCCCTGGCGCGCAGCGAGGACACGCTGAAGCGCTTCGCCGCCCAGGGCTGGGCGACCAAGGAGATCGACGGCCACGACCCGGCGCAGATCGCCGCGGCGCTGTCCTTCGCGGTGCGCGCGAAGAAGCCCACACTGATCGCCTGCCGCACCATCATCGGCTTCGGCGCGCCGACCAAGGCGGGCACCGCCGGGGTACACGGCGCGGCGCTCGGCGCGGCCGAGGCCGCCGGGGCGAAGGCGCTGCTGGACTGGCACGAACCGCCGTTCACGGTACCCGAGGAGCTTGGGGAGCGCTGGCACGAGGCCGGCACGCGCGGGGCCGGCGCCCGGCGCGCCTGGATCAAGCGGCTGGCGCGGCACAGTTTGCGCGGCGAGTTCGAGCGCGCGCTGGCCGGCCGGCTGCCCGACGACTGGCACGAGGCGGTGGCGGCCCTCAAGACCGGGATCGCCGAGACCGCGCCGAAGCTCGCCACCCGCGCGGCGAGCCAGAAAGCGCTCGATGCGCTGGTTCCGGCGACGCCCGAGCTGGTGGGCGGCTCGGCCGACCTCACGGGGTCGAACCTGACCTTCGTGAAGGGCATGGGCACGGTGGCGCCGGGCAGTTTCGCCGGGCGCTACCTCCACTTCGGCATCCGTGAGCACGCGATGGCCGCCGGCGCCAACGGCATGGCGGTGCATGGCGGGCTGATCCCCTATATCGGCACGTTCTTCGTGTTCACCGACTACCTGCGGCCGGCGCTGCGTCTGGCGGCGCTGATGCACCAGCGCGTGGTCTATGTGATGACGCATGATTCGATCGGCCTCGGCGAGGACGGGCCGACGCATCAGCCGGTCGAGCATCTGGCCTCGCTGCGGGCAATGCCCAACCTGCACGTGCTGCGCCCGGCCGATGCGCTGGAGACGGCGGAGTGCTGGGAACTCGCGCTGCGCCGCACCGACGGGCCGAGCGTGCTCGCGCTCAGTCGTCAGGCGGTCCCCGCGCTGCGCACCGACGCCGCGGAGAACCGCTCCGCCCGCGGCGGCTACGTGCTGGCGGAAGCGGACGGGCCGCGCCAGGTGACGCTGATCGCCACCGGCACCGAGGTCGCGATCGCCATGGCGGCGCGCGCGCAGCTCGCAGCCGAGGGGATCGCCGCCGCGGTGGTGTCGCTACCCTGCTGGGAGCTGTTCGCCGCCCAGGACGAGGCCTACCGGCACGGGGTGCTGGGCGGCGTGCCGCGCATCGGCATCGAGGCGGCGGTGTCCATGGGCTGGGAACGCTGGCTCGGGCCCGACGGGGTGTTCATCGGCATGACCGGGTTCGGCGCCTCGGCGCCGTTCGAGGATCTGTATAAGGAGTTCGGGATCACGGCCGAGGCGGTGGCCGCCGCCGCGCGCCGGTGCCTCGGCTGAACGGCCTTCGTCCTACGTGCCTTCTCCACGCTGAGCCAGTCCACAAGGGGATCACAAGCCATGACCGTGAAGGTCGCCATCAACGGGTTCGGGCGCATCGGCCGCCTGGTGCTGCGCGCGATGATCGAAAGCGGGCGGGACGATGTCATCCCCGTCGCGATCAACGACCTCGGCAGCGCCGAGGCGAACGCGCATCTGTTCCATTACGACAGCGTGCATGGCCGCTTCCCCGGCCAGCTTGAGGTCTCGGGCGATTCGATCACGATCCGCCACGCCGGGCGGGTATGGGGACCCATCAAGGTCTCGGCCGAGCGGGACCCGACCAAGGTGCCGTACCAGGGCGTCGATGTGGCGCTGGAGTGCACCGGGATCTTCACCAGCAAGGAGTCCGCCTCGGCGCTGCTCAAGGCCGGCGCGCGCAAGGTGCTGATCTCCGCCCCCGCCGACGGGGTGGACGCGACCGTGGTGTTCGGGGTGAACCACAAGATCATCACCCGCGACATGACGGTGGTCTCCAACGCCTCCTGCACCACCAACTGCCTCGCGCCGATGGCGAAGGTGCTGCATGAAACGTTCGGCATCCTGCGCGGCTACATGGTGACGATCCACGCCTACACGGGCGATCAGCGCACCGTCGATACGCTGCACAAGGACCTGCACCGCGCCCGCGCGGCGGCCGTCTCGGCGATCCCCACCTCCACCGGCGCGGCGCGCGCGGTGGGTCTGGTGCTGCCCGAGCTCAAGGGCAAGCTGGACGGCACGGCGATCCGCATCCCGACGCCGAACGTCTCGCTGGTGTCGCTCGATGTGAACCTGGCGAAGCCGGCGGACGTCGCGGCGGTGAACGCGGCGATGCAGCGCGCGGCTTCGGGCGAGCTGCGCGGGATCCTGGACTACAACACCGCGAAGCTGGTCAGCATCGATTTCAACCACTGCCCGGCGTCCTGCACCTTCGATGCGACGCAGACCGCGGTGGTCGACGGCGCGCTGGTGCGGGTGATGGGCTGGTACGACAACGAGTGGGGCTTCTCCAACCGGATGTCGGACACCGCCGCGCTGTTCGGGTCGCTGTAGCCGCGCCATGTCGTTCCGGACGCTGGACGGGCTCGAGGTCGCGGGCAAGCGCGTGCTGCTGCGCGCCGACCTCAATGTGCCGGTGCACGACGGCCGCATCACCGACCGCACGCGGATCGAGCGGCTGACGCCGACGATCCGCGAACTCGCCGGCAAGGGCGCGCGCGTGGTCGTGTGCAGCCATTTCGGGCGGCCGAAGGGCAAACCGGTGGCGGAGATGTCGCTCGCCCCGGTGGCCGCGGCGCTGGCGGAGGTGCTGGGCCAGCCCGTGGCCTTCGCCGCCGACTGCATCGGCCCCGTCGCCGCCGCCGCGGTGGCCGGCTTGGCGCCCGGCGGCGTGCTGCTGCTGGAGAACACCCGCTTCCACCCCGAGGAGGAGAAGAACGATCCGGGCTTCGCCGCCGCGCTCGCGGCGCTGGCCGATCTGTATGTGAACGACGCTTTCTCGGCCGCGCACCGTGCGCATGCGAGCACCGAGGGCGTGGCGCATCTGCTCCCCGCCTATGCTGGGCGGCTGATGCAGGCCGAGCTCACGGCGCTGGACGCGGCGCTCGGCCATCCGGTGCGCCCGGTCGCGGCGGTGGTGGGCGGGGCAAAAGTGTCCTCCAAGCTCGACCTGCTCGGCCATCTGATCGGCCGGGTGGACGTGCTGGCGATCGGCGGGGCGATGGCGAACACCTTCCTCGCCGCGCAGGGCAAGCCGGTCGGGCGGTCGTTGCAGGAAGCCGAACTGCACGCCACCGCGCGCGACATCCTGGCGCAGGCCGCGGCGGCGGGCTGCGCCGTGCTGCTGCCGGTGGACGCGGTGGTGGCCGCCGCGCTGCGGCCAGGGGTATCAAGCCGGGTGGTTCCGGTCGATGCGGTGCCGGCGGAGCAGATGATCCTGGACGTGGGTCCCGCCACGGTCGATCTGCTGACCGCGCGGCTGCGGGGGTTGAAAACCCTGATCTGGAACGGCCCGCTGGGTGCGTTCGAAACCCCGCCGTTCGACGCCGGCACGCTGGCGCTGGCCCGCGCGGTGGCGGCGGCGACGGCGGCAGGGGCGCTGGTCAGCGTGGCCGGCGGCGGCGACACTGTCTCGGCGCTGCACGCGGCTGGGGTGGCGGAGCGGCTGACCTATGTCTCCACCGCCGGCGGCGCGTTCCTGGAGTGGATGGAAGGCAAGACCCTGCCCGGCGTGGCGGCGCTGGAGGCGTAGCGGCGGAGAACACGTAGCGGCCGACGGGGCGTTCAGCTATTGTTAACGAATGCGTCGCATCATCGCCGGCATGATCTCGTCTGCTTCCCTCACCGCGTTCTCCTCGGCCGCCGGCCTGTCCGATCTGCGGCCGGTGGCGCCGGCGCGGCCGCTGGCGGCACAGGGCCGGCCGGGTGGGGCTGCCGTGCCGATGCGGCCCGGCGCTCCCGGCGCGGGTTCCGGCGCCGGC
Source organism: Pseudomonadota bacterium (assembly GCA_021845555.1). Taxonomy (GTDB): domain Bacteria; phylum Pseudomonadota; class Alphaproteobacteria; order Acetobacterales; family Acetobacteraceae; genus JAJZVS01. The sequence continues at coordinate 1,481 of JAJZVS010000101.1, read as the reverse complement.
GCCCCGCCGGTGTCGCTGCTGCCGCGGGGCTCGCTGCTCGATCTGTCGGTCTGACCCTGCTGGATGATCGCCCCGCCCGCCGGGTTGAACCAGGCGCGGCGGCGGTGGCAGACTCCCCCCACGTCCGCTCTCCCGTCGGAGGCCGGCGCGGGAACCCGCCGCGATGACCGATGCCGCCTCCCCCCGCGCCCGCGCGACCGCCGACCAGCGCGCGGCGGCGGACCCGGCGGTCTCCGCCTTCGTCGCCGCCTCGGCGGGCTCGGGCAAGACGAAGCTGCTCACCGACCGGCTGCTGCGCCTGATGCTGGGCGGCGCGGCGCCGGAACGCATCCTCTGCCTGACCTTCACCAAGGCTGCCGCCGCCGAGATGGCGCTGCGCCTGCAGGATCGGCTCGGCCGCTGGGTCACGCGCGACGACGCGGCGCTGGCCGAGGATCTCGCCGAGCTCGACATCCCGCCCACCGAGGCCGCCCGCGCCGCCGCCCGCCGCCTGTTCGCCCGCGTGCTCGATCTGCCCGGCGGCATGCGGATCGGCACCATCCACGCCTTCTGCCAGTCGCTGCTGCGCCGCTTTCCGCTGGAAGCCGCGCTCAGCCCGCATTTCCAGGTGGTGGAGGACCGCGACGCCGCCGACGCCCTGGCCGCGGCGCGCGAGGACATGCTGGCCGAGGCGCAGTCCGGCCCGTTGCACGCCGCGCTCGGGACCCTCGCCGGGCTGATCTCCATCGGCCAGTTCGAGCTCCTGGTCGGCAAGCTGCAAAGCGATCGCGAGCGGTTGGCCGCGGCGCTGACGATCGGCGCGACACCGGAAAATCCCGTCGCCGGGCTGATCGCGGCGCAGCGCCGCGTGCTGGGCGTGACCGCGCGCGACGACGCGGCGCTGCTGGCCGCCGCCGTCGCCTGGCCGGGGGAACCCGCGCTGCGCGCCGCCGCCGAAGGCGTGCGGGCGCGCGGATCGGCGGCGGCCGCCGCCCGGGCGGAGCGCCTGCTCGGCTGGCTCGGCTGCGACCCCGCCGCGCGCGTCGAGGCCTGGGGCCATTGGACCGCCGAATTCCTCACCGGGACCGGCGAGCCGCGTGCCGATGGCGCCTTCGTCAACCCCAAGCTCGCCACCGCCGCGCCCGACCTGCTGGCGGCCTTCGCCGACGAACGCGCGCGGGTCGTCGCGGTCGAAGACGCGCGCCGCGCGCTGGCGATGGCCGCGGTCTCGGCGGCGCTGGCGACGCTGGCGGTGCCGGTGGCGCAGGGCTACGCGGCGCGCATGGAGGCCTCCGGCCGGCTCGACTACGACGATCTGATCGGCCGCACCTCCGGCCTGCTGATCGATCCCGGCGCGGCCTGGGTGCTGTATAAGCTGGACGGCGGCATCGACCACCTGCTGCTCGACGAGGTGCAGGACACCGCCCCGGCGCAGTGGCGCATCGCCCATGCGCTGACCGCCGAGTTCTTCGCCGGCGCCGGCGCGCGGGAGACGGCGCGCA
>JAJZVS010000100.1 GCA_021845555.1 Pseudomonadota bacterium | reverse complement strand
GGCGGCGCATCAGGCGCGCGCGGCGGGCGCGGTCGGGCGGATCCGCGTCGGCTGGCCGCATCCCGGCCTCGCCGCGCGCGACCGGCGCGGGCTGCGCGGCGGGCTCGCGGTGGCGCTGGTGGCCTGCCTCGCCATCGCCGGGGCGGACGCGCCGCGCCGCCTCGCGCAAGCACTGGCGCCGGGGTTCGGGGCCGCGGCGGCGCCGGGCACCGAGATCGCCGCCTGGATCACGCCGCCCGGCTATACCGGCCTGGCGCCGCACCTGTTGCCGCGCCTGTTCCCGCCGGGCCGCGGCACCGTCGCGGTGCCGACGGGATCGCGGCTGCTGGTGAATGTCAGCGGCGGCGCCGGGCGGCCGTCGCTGCGGCTCGACGGGCGGCGCGTGCCGTTCCGCGCCCTCGACGCCATCGATGGGCACGACGCCAGCAGTTTCCAGGCCGAGCGGACCCTCGCCACCGGCGGGCGGCTGCGGCTCACGCGCGGCGGGCGCACGCTGGCGGACTGGACCTTGCGGCTGGTACCCGACCGGCCGCCCACCGCCGCCTGGGCCGCGCCGCCCGGACCGCTGCCGGAGGATGCGTTGCAGACCAGACTGCCCTGGCGCGTCACCGACGACTACGGCGTGGTCGCGCTGACCGCGGAACTGCGGCTGCGCGATCGGCCCGGCGCGGCGCCGGTCATGCTGGCGATACCGCTGCCGGAGGCGACCAGGGCGGCGGCGGGCAGCGATGTGCGGGACCTCACCGCCAACCCCTGGGCCGGTCTGGCGGTGGTGGCGCGGCTGGTCGCCCGCGACGGCGCGGGACAGACCGGGCAGAGCGGGCCGGCCGCCTTCGTGCTACCGCAGCGGCTGTTTCATTCGCCGCTGGCGCGCGCGCTGATCGCGATCCGCCGCGGCCTCAGCCTGCACCCGGACGATCGCGCCGGCGCGCTGGCCGCGCTGGGCCGCCTGCCGCTGGCGCCGGTGGGCAGCCCACACGTGGGCGGCCCATCAGGGCGCGGCTTGGAGGGGGGTGGGATCGCGCTGCTGGGCGCGATCGGCGGCGCGCTGGCGGACGAGCCCGGCGCCGCCACGGTTCCGCGCGTGCAAGCCTGGCTGTGGCGGCTGGCGCTGCATGTGGAGAACGGCGCGCTCGATCGCACCGCGCGGGCGCTGGAACGCGCGCGGCGGGCGGCGCGGGCGGCGCTGGCACGGGAGACGCGCGCGCCGAGCGCGGCGCACCGGCAGGAACTGGCGGAGCGGTTGCGCGCGCTGGAACAGGCGATCCAGGCACGGCTGCGGGCGCTGGCGCGGCAGGCCGATCGCGGCGCAATCCTGCCGCCGGGGATGGCGGCGCGCGGCCTCTCCGCGCAGGGGATGCAGCGGCTGGCGGCGGCGGCGCAACGCGCGGCGGCGCGCGGCGACATGGGGGCGGCGGCGCGGCGGCTGGCGCGGTTGGAACAGATGCTGGACGCGCTGCGCAGCCTGCACACGCTGTCGGCCGCCGAGCAGCGCGCCGCCGCCGCGTGGCAGCGCGCGCAGCACCAGCTCGCGGCGCTGCAGCAGATGATCCGCCGCGAGGGGCGGCTGGTCGATCACGCCTACCGGCGCCAACAGCGGGAGGCCGCGCCGGCGGTACCGCAGGGCAACGCCATCGCCACTTCTGGCGCCCAACGGGCCACCCAGCTGGCCACCCAGCGTGCTGCCGATGCACAGGAGCAGGCGGCGCTGCGCCAGGCGCTTGCGGGGCTCGCGCAGCGCCTCGGCGCCCTGGTCGGACACACGCCGCCGAGCCTGGATCGGGCCGGCCGGGCGATGGACGCCGCCGGCGCCGCGCTTGCCGCCGCCGCGGACCCGAAGGCGGAGGCGGCCGAACGCCAGGCGATCCTCGCCCTGCAGCAGGGCAGCCGGCAGATGAGCCAGGCGATGGCGCAGCATTTCGGTGCCGGGGGCCAGGGGCAGGGCGCCGGGATGGGCGGGGGTTTCGGCCTCTCCCTTCCCGGCGGTGAACAACCGGGCGGCGGGGCGTACCCCGGCAGCGGACCGAACGGGATCGATGCGGACGGAACCGGGCGCGACCCGCTCGGCCGGCGCTTCGGCCCCGGCGGCGCCGCAGGTGCGGCCACCGAGGGCGTGCGCCTGCCCGGCGCGCCACGCCCCCGGCGCATCGAGCAGATCCTGCGCGAGCTGCGCCGCCGCGCCGCCGAGCAGAACCGCCCGCGCGAGGAGCGCGAGTATCTCGACCGCCTGCTGAAGCGTTTCTGATCGAGATCATTTGCGTCCTGCCCCGGTGCCCGGCGGCGTATCGTCGGGGGGCGCATCAGGCAGGTGTCATTTCGGCTTTCCGTGGTGCCGCCGCAGGTTTTCGCATCAGGTACGGGCCTGGCCCGGACCTGACGAAAGAGACGCGGCCGACACCAGGCCGCCGTCGGCAAAATGACAATTGCCGGTGGGGCTTGCGAAAGCGCGCGGAGTCTGGGACACTCCCCAAATCCTCGAACAGATTCGACAGTACCGTCGTTGCCCGACTCGTCATGATCGCGCCGACGGACATCCGGACCCAGCGGAGCATGATGACTTGAGCGGCAGCGGACGGTTCAGATTCTCCTCCTCGTTGGACAAGCCGCGACGGCGCTTCGTGCAGGACGGGGAGGTTCCCGTCACGGTGCTGAACGCCCGCCCCCGCCACGGCAGCGACCCGCTCGGCATGCCGCGCCCCGGAACCTCGCCGCTGGAACGTGCGGAAGCGGCGGAAGCGGCGCTGGAAAGCGAACGCACGATGCGGGAGACCGCCGAACGTCAGTTGCGCGAAGCCCAGGCCACGATCCTCGATCTGCGCACCAAGCAGGGCCATGCCGAGCTGGCGCGGCGCGAGGAAGACGCCGCGACGGCAGCAGCGCGGGAAGAACTCGCCACGCTGCGGGTGACGCTGCGCGAGCGTGACGAACAACTGGCGGCGCTGCGCCAGGCTCTGACGCGCGCAGCCCCGGTTGGTGCCCCATCTGGCGTTACCCCGGCTGGCGCTACCCCGGCTGGCGGCGTGCCATCCGGTGCCGTGCCTGGTGTCCGGCGTGCCCGCGGCCGGCCCAGGAAAGTGCCATTGCCGGTGGAGCCAACCCGCGACGCCGAACCGACCGAGACCGTGGCTGCCCCGAACCGGGACATCCCGGCCACACCGCCGCGCCGTGGCCCGGGCCGCCCGAAAGGGAGCGTCTCCGCCAGCACCGCCGCCAAGCGCGGCCGGCCCGCGGCGGAACCGAAGCCGGTAAAATGGTGGATCAAGCCGGTCGGCCCCGCGAAGCCGGCGGCCAAGCGCGGGCGCCCGCCCGGCAGCGGGCGCAAGCCGCGCGGCTGACCGGGATCCCCGCGCGGACTCCGCAACGCGTTTTGTTACATTTCGTATCGAAGGCCCGGGCAGCGGCGCGTTGTTCCGTCGCCGCCCGCCGCGCTAGTGTGCCGATCCGAACGTATGTTTCCGTCATCGGCGGCGGGGGCCGGCACACTAGCTCATTGTTTTCAGTGGCCTGCTTATCCCTGACGTTCGCTGCGAAGGGCAGCAAACGTCAGGGGCAGGACACTAGACTCAGCGGCGGAGGTTCTTTTGCATGCGCCCTCGTACCCCCCTGCTTCTCGGCCTGACGCTGGCGGCGAGCCTGGCTCTCGGCGGCCTCGTGCCGGCCGTCGCGCAACCGCCCTACCCGCCGGTGCCGCCACCGCGGTACGAGATCGTCCCGCCACCGCCGGGTCCGCGCGCCGCCTGGGTGCCCGGTCACTGGAACTGGAATGGCACGCGCTATGTGTGGATCCGGGGGCATTACGTGCGGCGCGGGCCCCATTGGGGCCGCTGGGCGCCGGGCCATTGGATCTGGGCGCCGCGCGTCGGCCGCTGGGTCTGGCGCCCCGGCCACTGGGAGTGAGCCCGGCGGCAAGCCAGGGGTGTTCGCTGGCCGGTCTGCCTGGCATCCGCAGGGGGCCGGGGACGCGGCCCGCGGCGTTGGCGGGGCGCCAAGTGTGCCAAATAACACGAGACCCGGCTCCGCAGGCGGACGGGTCTATCACAAGCACACGATCTGTTCGGGCACTGAGTAGAATCCGAACCTGCCGCGAGACCTCCGCGACCGCGTAATGTGACCCACGTCAGAGGCGGACAGCGGCGGGGCTTCGTCCTTCCGTTTGTCCCTGTGCCGGGCAGGGCATGCGCCTGCGTGTCCTCCGCACAGCGGCAAAATCGGAGAGCAACATCATCCCAGCGACCAGCACAGGATGGCGTGCAGCAGCGGGTTGTCTGGTTTGCGATGATCTGTCGCTCTCGGCCGCCCGGAATGACGGCTTTTCGACGCGTAACGGCACTTCGGTGCCGCCGCTGCTTTCTCACGCGCTGCTCCCGAGCACGATTTTGTGATCTATGTCAATGACACTTCAGCGCCGCCGGAGCCTACTTACAGTTGCTGATCCCGAGCACGGTTCTAAGCGCAACCGTCGGGCCGTGTCCGGGCTTGATGCGTATACGGCGTGTCTGAACCTGCACGAAAGGACCATCCCCATGCGCAAGAACCTCTCCCTCGCTTTGGCCCTGCTGGCCTTGCTCGGCGTGGCCCCGCTGCTGGGTGCCTGCCACACCACCGCGGGAGCCGGAAAGGACATCTCGGCGGCGGGCCATGCCATCACCGGCAGCGCGGAAAAGCACACCCCGTGACAGCCCGCCGAAAGTCGCGCCTGTGCAGGGCCGCGCTGCCGATCCTGGCCCTGGTCGCGGCAGCCGGGCTCGGAGCCTGCGTTGCTTATCCGTATCCGCCGTACCGCTCCCGCTATCATGACGGGAACGATCGCTACCGCCACGATCAACGCGATCAACGCGACTATCAGCCGGGGTGGAACGACGGCCAGCCCCGGTGATCCGGTCCCGCCACGCGGTCACAACCTTGCGCAGCCCAACCTAGGAAAGTCACGCCAATGGGCCTCCTTCTGCTGATCCTGATCATTGTGTTCCTGTTCGGGGGCGGTGGTTACTACGGCTATCGCTCAGGCTATTACGGCGGCCGCGGCTTTGGCGGTTTGTTCGGACTGATCGTTATCGTCCTCATCCTGTACCTGCTGTTCGGCGGTGGGTTCTACCACCGCTGAAGCCAGCGATCGCGCCGGCGCGAATCCGCTCCATCCGATGCGATGGCGTGCGGTCGATGCCGGCCGCGGTATGGAAATTTCCGGCCCGGATGTCACCGGGATATCGTTGCAAGGGAGACGTTGCCATGGACAAGGACCGCATCGCAGGTTCCATCAAGCAGGTCGCCGGCACTGTCAAGCAGGCGATCGGCAAGCTGACCGGTGATCAGAAGACGGAGGCCGAGGGAAAGGCGCAGAAAGCCGAGGGCAAGATCCAGAACGCGGTCGGCGGGATCAAGGACACGGTCCGGGATATCCTCCAAAAGGAGTAGCCGCATGTCGCCGGCGGCAGGTCCGCGCCGGGATCGCCGCGGACGCGGCTCAGAAATGCGACCGATGCTCCTTCGGTGCATCGGTCGCGGTGTGGTCGAAAGCGCACCTGAGCGGGACGATGCCGTTTCTTTCGTGCCTGGGTTCCCACGCGGGTAGGGTTTTGTCCGGACCGGAGGCGCGCACCGAGGTGCTGGCCGCCTCTCGGCCCAACTCAGCGCCGCCGATGCCATGATCGCGCGCATCTATCTCGGCATCCCGCTGTTCGGGGAGACCTGGACCATGCGCCGTGTGCCACTGCTCGACTCCGAGGGGTGGTGCTGACCTTCGGCCCCCCTTATCCGGGCAGCGTCACCGTCGCCTTCAGCCCCCCCGCCGGCCGATTTGCCAGCGTCACGTCCCCGCCATGCGCGCGCAGGATGTTGCGCGCGATCGGCAGGCCGAGACCCACGCCCCCGGTTTCCCGGTTGCGGCTCGGCTCGCCGCGGTGGAACGGCTCGAACACCAGATCCAGCGCCTCGGGCGGGATGCCCGGGCCGTCGTCCTCGATCTCCACCACCACCGGCTTGCCCGCGGCAGTCGGCGGCACCAGCCGCACGCGCGCGCCGCCGCCATAGGCCACCGCGTTGCTCACCAGATTGGCAACCGCCCGCTTCAGGCCGAGCGGCCTTGCCCGCACCGTCAGATGCGCCGGTCCGTCGTAGCCCACCGCATCGGCCGCCTCCGGGCGGGCGTCGGCCGCTTCGTCCAGCACGGTGCGCAGCAGCTCGGCCAGATCGAGCTTCACCACGGGCTCGCCGTCCCGCGCATCGCGGCCGAACGCCAGCGTGGCGGCGACCATCGATTCGAGTTCTTCGAGATCGATCAGGATCTTGCGCCGCTGCTCCTCGTCCTCGATGAACTCGGCGCGCAGCTTGAGGCGGGTGATCGGCGTGCGCAGGTCGTGGCCGATCGCGGTCAGCAGCTCGGTGCGGTCCTGCACGAAGCGGCGGATGCGCGCGGCCATGGTGTTGAACGCCACCGCCGCAGTGGCGACTTCCAGCGGCCCGTTTTCCGGCAGCGGCGGCGCGTTCACGTCCCGCCCCAACGCCTCCGCCGCCGCGGCGAGGGTGGCCACCGGCGCGGTCAGCCGGCGCACCGCCCACAGGGTGAGCAGCGCCGCCACCACCGTCATCAACGCGAAGGCCCAGAGGAAGGCCGGCGAATGCCACAGCTGTAACGGCGGCACGGCGACATCGAGGTTCAGCCACGTCCCGTCCGGCATCATCAGCCCGACCACCATGCGCGGGGCGGTCAGGCTCCCGAGCACCACGATCCGCTTCGGCCGCCAGCGCGGCGGCAGCGGCGCCAGGCCGAAATTCACCCGCACCAGCCGCTGCACCCAGAACGGCGCCGGCGGCAGCAGCGCGAAGGGCGGGGTGTCGGCCAGGCGGGCATGCAGGCCGGGGCCATGCGGCCATTCATCGATCACCGCCTGGCGCTCGGCCGCCGGCGTCACCACCACCATGCGGTAGAGCGCCATCGTCCGGAACGCCAGCGCGCGCGCCTGGCCGAGCCGCAACAGGTCGATGCGGTCGAACGCGTGGATGGTCAGGCCCGCGCCCTGCACCAGGATCAGCCCGGCGAGCAGCACCACCGCAGTGCGGGTCGCCAGGCTGCGCGGCCAGAGTCGGAGGCTCATTTTCGCCCCCGCGTCGGCTGCGCCAGGGTCACGCGGGCGCGGCGGCGCGGCGCATGGCGGCGACGAACTGCTGCAGCACCGGGGCCGGCACCGCCCCCTCGATCTCCCCGAGGGCGGAGAGCATCGCCGGCGTGCCGTCGATCCCCAGCCATTGGCCGGCATCCAGGTTGCGCCGAAGCGCGGCGGCGATCGTGGGGGACTCCATCGCCATCGCCAGCCGGCCGGGATCGGCGCCGATCGCCGCGGCGAGCGCCGGCACCATGCGCGCCGAATAGCGGCCTTGCACCCGGAACAGCCAGTCGTGCGCCGGCAGGTAGCGGCCCTGCGCGGCGGCGGCGAGCGCCATGCGGGAGGCGATGGCGGAATCCGGCCGCAGCACCGGATATTCGGCGAACAGCACGCGCAGGTCGGGGTTGGCGGCCACCAGCGGCGGCAGTTCGGGTTCAAGCTGGCGGCAGAACGGGCAGTGGTAGTCGAAGAACAGCACCAGCGTGAGCGGCGCGTCCGCGCGCCCCAGCACCGGCAGGTTCCACCGCGCGGCTTCGGCCAGGAAGCGGCGCTGGTCCTGCGAGGCGCCGTTGGGCAACGGCTGGGTCAGCGGCGCGGCGGCGCGGGCGAGCAGCCCGCCGCCGATCACGCTGCCGAGCACGCCGAGCGCCACCACCCGGCGCGTGGGCGCGGGGGCGCTCATGTCCCGGCTCCCGCCGGGGCGGCCGGGGCGAGTTCCGAGACGACGCGGGAAAGGCGCTGGAGCGTGCGGCTGACCGGGCATTTCTCGGCGATCTCCAGCAGGCGCTGGCGCTGCTCCTCGGTCAGGGCGCCGCGCAGGGCGATACGGCGCTCGAACCGGTCGGTCGCACCGTCCGGGCCGGGTTCCTGCACGTGGCGCAGGGAGACGGCGATGTGCTCGAGCGGCCATTTGTGGCGGTCGGCATACATGCGCAGCGTCATGGAAGTGCAGGCGCCGAGGGCGGCCAGCAGGTATTCGTAGGGCGACATGCCGGTGTCGTGGCCGCCGACCCGCTCGGGTTCGTCCGCGCCGGTGAGGTGGTGGCCGGCGGCGACGACCTGGCCATAGGGGCCGGCGCCGCTTTCACGCACGACGACCTGGGGCGGCGGGGTGGGTTGGTCCATCGGGGTCCTCTCCTGCGCCGGGCGGGGGCTGGCGGTGGCGCGTGGGGGAGAGGTAGCAGAGTTGGGGGGGCGGAGGCGACGGGTCGAAGCGGTTCAGCCGGTCCCGCCGCTTGCGATCACCGCCCCGCGGGATCAGGCCTCCTCATCCGCGACATAGGAACCGATCCGTTGGACCAGCTCCGGATTCCGCCGCGCGAGGATGACGCCGTAGATCCCGGCGAACACGATCACCCCGAGCGCCACCCAGGGGAAGACGTTGAACGGCCACGGCTGCCCGGGCTGCACCAGGCCCCACAGCGGAAACAGCATCAGCACGGTACCGAGCACGGGGACGACCGCGTGCCTGACCGCGTTGAACTCATTCCGATGGCGGCGGAACATGAAGACCGGCAGGGCGAGGTTGGTGACGAGATAGCCGAAGATCACCAGGATCGTCCCGAGTGTTCCGGTGAAGCCGAACAAATCCACCGGCGCGGTGTTCCACCCGAATACGATCACGATCGCGAAGGCGACCAGCATGAAGCTCCACATCGCAACCGAGGGGGTCTGATGCTGCGGGTGGATCTTGCCGAAAAACCGCGGCAGAAGACCTTCGCGCCCGGAGTTGAACAGGATCCGCGCCTGGCTGTTGGTGAGGCCGAGCAGCGAGGAGAAGATCGAGGTCATACCCGCCAGATAGGCGATGATCAGCAGCCCGCTCGCGGCGGCCTTGATCGCATCGATGAACGGAATGCTCGATTTGCCGATCGCCGCCGCATCATTGTGAAATGCCGTCTCGGTCGCGTAGGCGAGGTAGATATAAAGGAGGCCGATCGCGAGCGTACCGATGATCAGCGCGCGCGGCACCGCCTTGCGGGGATCGCGGGTTTCCTCCGCGAGCATCGCCGAGTTTTCCCAGCCGATGAAAAGGTAGATCGCAAGCGGGAAGCCGAGCCCGAGTCCCTTCAGCCCACCGGAGAGGTGGCTCCACAGGAACGGCGCCGCCGAAAGCGATCCCCGATTAATGACGATCATGACGGTCGCGGCGATCAGCAGCAGCACCAGCTCGAAGTAGAAGAATACCGCCGCCCAGGTGGTCGACAGCGCGATGCCGCGCGCGACCAGCAGGCCGACCACGCCGGTGAAGATCAGGCTGAGCAGCTGCCAGGGGACACTGATCCCAAGGAAGGTCTTCAGCGTGTCGTGCGCCCAGCCGCCCGAGATAACGACGACGGAGGAGGCGGCGACGATGTATCCGAACAGCATGAAGATCGAGGCGGCCGCGCCGGCGGTCGGGCCGAAGCCCATGCCGATGAAGGTCACGAACGATCCCGTGCTGGGGCGGTAGCGCGAGAATTCGCCGAGCGTATTGGTCAGGAACAGCACCACGACCATCGCGGCCACGATAGTCAGCGGCGCGGCAACGCCGGCCCCTCCGACGATGGTGCCGAAGCCGAAGAAGAAGCTCATCGCCGGCGCGATGTTCGCGAGCGTCGATGCGACGATCTGCGGCAGTCCCAGCGCGTCGCGCTTCAGACGCGTATGCGGCACCACGGTGGCCATGCAAACCTCTCCTCAGGGAGTTAGCGCGCGGGGGCCGCGAGCGGAAAGTGTCGAATCGGCGCGCACGCCGTGGCGATCGCGTTGACGGACCGGGTCGCGATCGGTCCTGACGCGTCGGCTGCCAGATGGACCGCCATCTGGTCAACATTGGTCTCGGCCGCGTCGGATGGCACAGCGATCGTCATCCGCTCGATCCCGATCCCCTCTGTCCGCCTCGAATTGCCACCTGCGTACTTTAGTCACGCTGATTTGCGGGCGCCATCAGCTGGCCGACGCCCTCGGAATCGCCCCTGAAGGCACTCGCGGCACCGACGAAGCCTTATCCCCCCGCCGCACGCCGCGCCTCATACGCCTGCAAGTGACACCACCCCGCCCGCAGCATCGGCGCGGCAATCCCCGCGGCGCGCGCGCGGGCCAGCATATCCCCCACCACATGCGCCGCCTCGGTCGGCCCCCCACGCTCCACGTCCCGCAGCATCGACGCGGCGAACGAAGACCCCCGCTCCGTCAGCGTTGCCCGCGCCGCCGCCAGCCGGTTGGGGCGGGAGGCATGGCCGGCCGCCCCGGCCGTCGCGTCCGCCTCGGCCAGCGTCTCCAGCATCAGCGCCTCCCCGTCCTCTGCGGCCATGATCTGGCCCACGTTGGCGCGCATCAGGCAGGTCATCGCGGCCATCGTCGCCAGCAGAACGAATTTCTCCCACATGTCCTGCAGCACGTCATCGGACACCCGGCAGTCGAACTTGGCGCCCGCGGCGGCGGCGGCGAACTCCGTCACCAGCGCGCGCTGGCCCGGCCGGCGCACGCCCAGGGTGATCGCGTGCAGCTTGTTCAGATGCCGCACCTCCCCGCCC
>JAJZVS010000099.1 GCA_021845555.1 Pseudomonadota bacterium | reverse complement strand
CGCGGAAGCGCACCGCTTTGGCCATCCCCTGCGCCGTCTCCTCGTCCGTCAGCACCAGCGCGGCGGCCCCGTCGGAGACCAGCGAGCAGTCGGTGCGCTTGAGCGGCGGCGCGACGTAGGGGTTCTTCTCGCTCACGTTGCGGCAGAATTCGTAGCCCAGGTCCTTGCGGATCTGCGCGTAGGGGTTGTCCACGCCGTTCTTGTGGTTCTTCGCCGCGATCGTCGCCAGCGCGTCCGACTGGTCGCCGTACTGCTGGAAGTAGCGATCGGCGATGCGCCCGAACACGCCGGCGAAGCCGGCCGGGATTTCGGCTTCCTGCTTGCGGTAGGAGGCTTTCAGCAGGATGTCGCCCACCATCGCCCCGGGCGTGGCGGTCATCTTCTCGACCCCCACCACCAGGGCGAAGCGGCCCCGCCCGGCGGCCAGGAAGTCGCGCGCGCCGTGCACCGCGGCCGAACCGGTGGCGCAGGCGTTCTCGAACCGCGTCGCCGGCTTGAAGCGCAGCGCCGGCAGCTGCTGCAACACCAGCGAGGCGGGGAAGTCCTGGTCGGAGAAGCCGCCGTTGAACAGGCCGACGAAGCTGGCGTCGATCTCTTCCGGCGCGATGCCGGCGTCGGCGATCGCCGCGCCGGCGACGCGGCCGATCAGGGATTCGATATCGGGGTCGTCCAGCTTGCCGAAGGGCGAATGGGCCCAGCCGACGATGCAGGCTTCGGTCATGGCGTCTCTCCCGCGCGCGATACGCCGGGCAGACTAGCCCCGAACGCGGCAAGGGAGAAGCGCGCGACGCTGGACCGGGAAGGCGGATCGGGCCTACAGCCCGGCCATGACCCCCGCCGCCCGCCTTGCCAGCGCGATCGAACTGCTCGCCGACATCGCCGCCGATCCGCGTCCGGCGGACGCCGTCGCCAACGAGTTCTTCCGCGCCCGCCGCTTCATCGGCTCCAGCGACCGCCGCGCGGTGGCCGAACGGGTCTGGTCGGTGCTGCGCGCGTCCCGCCGGCTCGGCTGGTGGCTCGATCGCGTCGGCCTGCCGAGCACGGGCTTGGCGGCGCCGCGGCTGCGCCTCGCCGCCGCGCTGGTGCTGGAAGGCATGGCGCTGGAGGTGGTGGCGAAATTGTTCTCGGGCGGGAAATTCGCCCCCGCCTCGCTCGACGGCGGGGAGCGCGCCGCACTCGCCGGCCTCGCGGGTCACACGCTCGATCATCCGGCGATGGGCCCGGCGGTGCGGTTCGAGCTGCCGGACTGGCTGCTGCCCCATCTCGCCGCCCGCTTCGGCCCCGCGCTGCCGGCCGAGGCCACCGCGCTGCTGGCGCCCGCGCCGCTCGATCTGCGCGCGAACCTGCTCAAGGGGCCGCGCGCGGCGGCGCGGACCGCGCTGGCCGCCGAGGGGATCGAGGCCACCGCCACCCGCTTCTCCCCCTGGGGCCTGCGCATCGCCGGCCGCCGCCCGGTGACCGCGGGGGCCGCGTTCCGCGCCGGGCTGGTGGAGATCCAGGACGAGGGCAGCCAGCTGATCGCGCTGCTCGCCGATGCGAAGCCCGGGCTGCGGGTGGCCGATCTCTGTGCCGGGGCGGGCGGCAAGACCCTGGCGCTGGCGATGACGATGGAAAACCGCGGCCAGCTGGTCGCCTGCGACGTGTCCGCCGCCCGGCTGGATGGCGCAATCCGCCGGCTGCGCCGCGCCGGCGTGCATAATGTCGAGCGCCACCTGCTGGCGCCCGGCGACAAATGGGCCAAGCGCCGCGCCGGCGGGTTCGACCGCGTGCTGGTCGATGCGCCCTGCACCGGCACCGGCACCTGGCGGCGCAACCCGGACGCGCGCGCGCGCCTGACCGAGACCGATCTGGCGGAGCTCACGGCGAAGCAGGCCTTGATCCTCGATCAGGCCGCGCCGCTGGTTCGCAGCGGCGGAAAACTGATCTACGCTACCTGCTCCCTCCTGGCCGAGGAGAACGAAGCGCAGGTGTCCGCTTTCCTGGTTCGCCATCCCGACTACGCGCTGCTGCCGCTGGCGCGCGCCTGGCCGCTCGCCTCTGCCCCGCCGGTGGCCGGGGACGTGCTGGCGCTGACCCCGGCGCGGCACGGCACCGATGGGTTTTTCGCCGCGGTGCTGGAGCGACGCTGATGGCGCCGGGTCGGTGGGCGGCGGCGCGCGTGAGCCTGCGATGATCGAGGTCCGCGTCGCGCGCCCGCCGGATGCGGTGGCGATCGGGGCGATCCATGTCGCGGTCTGGCGCTCGGCCTATCCCGGCCTGCTGCCGGACGCCTACCTGGCGCGGCTGTCGGTGACGCGCCAGGCCCGCTACTACGAGGCGGCGATCCGCGGCGGCGGGGGCGTGCTGATCGCCACCGCCTCGGGCGACGAGCTGCCGTCGGGCACCGGCCGGCGGGTGATCGGCTTCGCCACCGCCGGCCGCGCCCGGCGCACCCAGATCTCCGGCCGCCGCCTGGGCGAGGGGGAGATCGAGACGCTTTATGTGCTGGACGACTGGCGCGACCGCGGGGTGGGACGCGGGCTGATCCGCGCCGCCGGCGCCTTCCTGGCCCAGGCCGGCTGCCGCAGCGCCTTCCTGTGGGTGCTGCGCGACAACCCCAGCCGCTGGTTCTATGCCCACCTGGGCGGCACGCCGGCCGCCGAGGCGATGATCCATGTCGGCGGCACGCCGATCGCGCAGACCGCCTTCGTCTGGGACCCGATCGAGAAGCTGCTGGAGACCTCCGCCCGGGCATCGTGACGGGTCAACGTGCCCCTCCCCCTCGCGGCGCGGGAGATGCTACGCTCCGGGCAAGAAACCACGGAGGGACGCCGATGGACCGCACCCAATTCGAAGCCGAACTGGCCAACGACGGCTATGCCGCGCTCGCGCGCAGCCTGGAGCCGAACGCGACGAACCCCGAGCATGCGCACGGGTTCGATGCCCGGCTGCTGGTGCTGGAAGGCGCGCTGACGATCACCTGCGACGGCGCCGCGCGCACCTACGGGCCGGGCGAGACCTTCGCCATGCCGGCCGGCCGCCGCCATGCCGAGCAGGCGGGACCGGCGGGCGTGCGCTACCTCGCCGGACGGCGCGGCGCCGCTTCCTGAGCCGCGGCCCATGCGCGGGCTGGACCGCCGGCGGCGCGGGAGGCGTGCGGCCCGCTGCGCGGCGCCCGGCCTCGTCGCGCTCACGCTCGGGGCCTTGCTCGCCGGCTGCGCGGGCGGCACGGCGGCCGCGCGCCCGGCCGTCTGCCGCGGCCGGCCGGACGGCACGCTGCTGCCGATCCCGCCGGAGCTGGCCCCGCGGGTGACCGCGACGTTCCATGCCCGGATGACCCCGGCCGAGGTGGCGCGCAACGGCGTGCTCCGCTGCGACGGCCAAGCGGTGCTGGCCTGCCTGACCGGGGCCAATCTGAACTGCGGGCCGGCCGATCGGACCCGGCGTAACCATGGCGCCGCCGTCTGGTGCCGCGCCCACCCCGACGCGCGGTTCGTGCCGAAATTCGCCACCGGCCACACCACGGTGTTCGATTGGCGCTGCGCCGGCCAGCGGGCCGCGATCGCGGCCCAGGTGCAGCAGGTGGACGCGCGGGGGTTCGTCCGCGGCGCCTGGCGGGCGCTGCCGCCGACACCGTAAGCGGGGCGGTCAGCCCCCTCGGGAACCGAACCGGTCAGCCCTCGGGGAACAGATCGCGCAGCCGGCGGCGGGTCAGGCCACGCGGCGCCGCGGTGGGCGCCATCTCCTTGATCTCCGCCTGCAAGGACGCGCGCTTCTCGTGGATCGACACGATCACCGGCCCGGCGGGGACGCCGAGATCGGTCAGCACCGCTTCCGACAGTTGCAGACTCGCCTCGATCGTTTCCGGCACCGCGTTGGAAGCGCCGATCCGGTACAGATGCGCAGCATGCGCGGCGTCGCGGGCGCGGGCGATGATGCGCAGGCCCGGATGCTCGGCCAGCGCCGCCGCCACCAGCGTATCCACCGCCTGCGCATCGTCCAGCGTGACCACCAGCGCCGGGGCGGCGGCGATGCCGATCCGGCGCAGCAGGTCGGGATGGGTGATGTCGCCGTAATGCACCGGGCGGCCGGCGGCGCGCTGCTTTGCCACGCAGTCGGCATCGCGGTCGATCGCCAGATAGGGGATGCGGTGGTGCTCCAGCAGCGCCGCCACCATCCGCCCCATCCGGCCGAACCCGGCCACGATCACGCCGGGCGCGCCGTCCGCCACCAGCGGCGGCAGCAGCGACGGATCGATCGGCACCGGCGGCACCAGCCGGCGCGTGGCGTGATGGCCGAACTGGGCCAGCAGCGGCATCGCCGCCATGGTCAGTGCCGTCGCCAGCACAGCCATCCGCGCGACCTCCGGCGCCAGCAGCCCCTGCCCCGCGGCAACCGCCAGCAGCACGAAGCCGAACTCCCCGCCCGGCCCGAGCAGCACCCCGGCGCGCAGGCCGGAGGCCCAGGGCAGCCCGAAGCCCCGCCCCAGCAACACCACCACCACGAGCTTCGCCCCCAGCAGAACCAGGCAGACTGCCAGCACCACGACCGGGTGGGCGGCGACCTCGGCGAGATCGAGGCTCATCCCCACCGAGATCAGAAACACGCCGACCAGCAACCCCTTGAACGGGTCGATCATCACCTCGACCTCGCGGCGGTATTCGGTGCCGGCAAGCAGCAGCCCGCCGATCAGCGCGCCGAGCGCCATCGACAGATGCGCCGCGGCCGTCAGCAGCGCGGCACCGATCACCACCAGCAGGCAGGCGGCCATGAACAGGTCCGGGCTGCGGGTGCGCGCGACGCTGCGGAACACCGGGCGCAAGGCGAGCCGCCCCAGCACGATGATCGCCACCACCGCCGCCACCCCCTGCCCGCCGGCCAGCGCCAACCCGCGCCACCCGGCCCCGGAGCCTCCGGGCGCCAGCAGGCCGAGAGCGAACAGGATCGGCATCACGGCCAGATCCTGGAACAGCAGCACCGCGAAACCGGCGCGGCCGAACCGGGTGTTGAGCCATTTCCGCTCCGCCAGCACCTGCAGCCCGACCGCGGTGGAGGACATCGCCCCGGCAAGGCCCAGCACCACCGCCGCCGGTCCCGCCTGCCCGGCCAGCAGCGCCACCGCGGCGAGCAGCGCGGCGGAGACGAGCACCTGCAGCGGCCCCAGGCCGAACACCAGCCGGCGCATGACCCAGAGGCGGGAGAACGAAAGCTCCAGCCCGATCATGAACATCAGCAGCACGACGCCGAACCCGGCGAGCGGAGCGATCGCCGCCGGATCGCCGATCGTCACGTAGGCGAGCACCGGAAGCCGCCCGACCAGCCGGCCGAAGCCGAACGGGCCGACCGCCACGCCCACCAGCAGGAAGCCGAGCGCGGTGCTGACCCGCAGGCGATGGAACAGCGGGATCACCAGCGCGGCGGCGCCGAGGACGATCAGCGTCGTCTTGAAGGCGGCGAAATGCGGTTGGATGTCCATGCGCGGGGTTTAGCAGCAACCCGCCGCGTTTTGCCGAGCGCGGCGTGCTGCCGGCGCAGCTTCACGTCTCCCGCTGCCGCAGGAGACGTGACCCCACGCCACCAGGCGGGCAGGGAGGCGGCGTTCGAGCGATAGCCTGTCAGGGTGCCAACCGGATTTGACAAAGCCCGCCCGGATCGGGACTTTCCCCGCCCGATCGCCCCACGCGGCCGGCGCCCCGCCGGATTGCCGCCGTCCCGCCGCCGGCCCGGACGCACGCCCGGCCGCCGCCCCTTTCCGGAAGGACCAAGACCATGCCCATCCTGGCCGCGCGCATGAGCCAACTCGGCACCGAATCCGCCTTCGAAGTGCTCGCGCGGGCGACCGCGCTGCAACGCCAGGGCCGCAACATCATCAACCTCGGCATCGGCCAGCCCGACTTCAAAACCCCCGCCCATATCGTCGAGGCGGGCATGAAGGCGCTGGCCGACGGGCATCACGGCTACACCCCGGCGAACGGCATCCTGCCGCTGCGCGAGGCGGTGGCGGCCGATCTGCACCGCCGCCACGGCGTGGAGATCTCGCCGGAGCGCGTGCTGGTGGTGCCCGGCGGCAAGGTGACGATGTTCTTCGCCATCATGATGTTCGGCGAACCGGGCGCGGAGATCATCTATCCCAACCCCGGTTTTCCGATCTACGAGAGCGTGATCCGCTTCTCCGGTGCCACCCCGGTGCCAATGCGCCTGCACGAGAGCAAGGGATTCTCCTTCGACGCCGAGGAAGTCCTCGGCCAGATCACCCCGCGCACCCGGCTGCTGATCCTGAACAGCCCCGGCAATCCCACCGGCGGCGTGGCGCCGAAGGCCGAGATCGACCGGCTGGTAGCGGGCCTCGCCCGCTATCCGGACGTGACGATCATGTCGGATGAAATCTACGGCGAGATGCTCTACGAAGGCGCCCATGTCAGCCTGACCACCTATCCGGAGCTCGAGGACCGGCTGATCCTGCTCGACGGCTGGAGCAAGACTTACGCGATGACCGGCTGGCGGCTCGGCTACGGCGTGTGGCCGAAGGCGCTGTTTCCGCATGCGGAACGCCTCGCGATCAATTCCCATTCCTGCGTGAACGCCTCGGCGCAATTTGCCGGCATCGCGGCGATGACCGGCCCGCGCGAGCCGGTGGCGCGCATGATGGAAGCGTTCGCAGAGCGGCGCGCCTATATCGTGCCGGCGCTGAACGCCCTGCCGGGGTTCCGCTGCGCCACGCCCGGCGGCGCGTTCTATGCCTTCCCCAACATCACCGGCACCGGATTCGATTCCCGCACCGTGCAGACGCGGCTGCTGGACGAGGCCGGCATCGCCACCGTCTCCGGCACCAGTTTCGGCGCGCTGGGCGACGGCAACATCCGCTTCTCCTATGCCGCCAGCCTCGATGCGCTGAAGGAAGCGGTGGGCCGGATCGGCGCCTGGCTCGCCGCGCAGGGGAGCACGGCACGGCGCAGCGCCTGAGCGCGGGATCGCGCGCGGTTCGCGGTGGGAAGCGGGCCCGCCCCCAAGGGGATGAGCCGCTGGGGGATGACCCCAGGGGATGACCCCGTGGGGGCATGAAGCAGAGGGAAGATCGACCCAACCATTCGGTAATGTTGGGACCGCTAGAGAGGCCCCGCACAACGGAAGGCGCCGCATGACCCGATCGACCGCAACGCTGCGCCGGCTCCCGCGCCGGACGCGCCAAGCGGTTCCGGCCGGGCTGCTGGCCCTGCTCGCCGGCTGCGCCGCCTATCGGCCGCTGCCGCTGCCCACCGCCCCGCGGCTCGCCGCCTCGTGGCACGATCTGCACCACGCCGGCGCGCTGCGCCCCCCGCTCTCGGTGCCGGAGGTGGCCGCGCTCGCGGTGGAAAACGACCCGACGCTGCGCGCGGCCCGCGCCAGCCTCGGCGTGGCGCGCGCGCAGGTGCTGGACGCCGGCATCCTGCCCAATCCCACGCTGTCCGCTGCCGTCACCCCGGTGATCGGCGGCCCCGGCACCACCACCGGCTGGAGCGTGGGGCTGAGCCAGGACCTGCAAGCCCTCGTCACGCTCCGACCCCGCCTGCAAGCCGCGCGGGCCGAAGCTGGCCAGGTCGATGCCTCGCTGCTGTGGCAGGAATGGCAAGTGATCGGCCAAGCGCGGCTGCTGACGGTCGATCTGGTGGAGGGCGCGCGGCTGGGGCGGCTGCTGCGGCAGGCGCGCGCCTTACTGGCGCATCGCTACGCCGCCACCCGCGCGGCGGTCGCCGAGGGCAACGCCAGCCTCACCGCAGTCTCCCCCGATCTCGCCGCGCTCACCACGACGGAGCGGCAGATCGACGCGCTCGACCAATTGCAGCAGACGCGCCGGCACCAGTTGGCGGCGCTGCTCGGCCTCGCTCCCGGCGCGGCCCTGCCGCTCGCGCCCCGGCTCGACCTGCCGGCGGTCCCCCCGGCCGCGGTGCTGGCCTCGCTGCCGACGCTGCCCGAACGCCGGCCCGATCTGCTGGCGCTGCGGCTCGGCTACCGGGCGCAGGACGCGCGGGTGCGCGCGGCCATCCTGGGGCAGTTCCCGCGCCTCACGATCGGGTTCACGAGCGGGTCCGACACTGGCGGCGTGCGCTCGATCGGGCCGCAGATCACGCTCGATCTGCCGGTGTTCGACCGCAACCAGGGCAAGATCGCGCTGGCACGCGCCACGCGGCGACAGCTGCACGCGGAATACGCAGCCCGGCTGGCGACAGCGATCGGGGAGGTGCGCGCCATGGCGGCCGACAGCGCGCTGCTGCGGCGCCAGTTGCGCCTGGCCCGCCGCCATCTGGCGA
The DNA here is from genome assembly GCA_021845555.1 of Pseudomonadota bacterium. Classification (GTDB taxonomy): domain Bacteria; phylum Pseudomonadota; class Alphaproteobacteria; order Acetobacterales; family Acetobacteraceae; genus JAJZVS01. The sequence goes on along the minus strand of JAJZVS010000099.1, from coordinate 2,404 downwards.
CCACCGCGCGCATCGCCGACGCCGCCACCGCCGCGTTCCGTGCCGGCAACCTGACCGAGCGCGCCTATGTCGATTTCGTCACCACGCGGATCGAGACCGAACAGCAGATTCTCGCGCTGGAACAGAGCCTGCGGGAACAGCAGGTGGCGATGGCGACGCTGACCGGCGCCGGCATGCCGACGGTCCGGCTGGCGGCGCCGGCGGAGCCGCGGTCTTGAGCCGGCGCGCCGCAAGGCTGGGCGTGCTGGCGCTGCTGGCACTGGCGCCGATGGCCGCCGCCGCGCCGACGCCTTCGGGACCGACGCCTTCGAGACCGGCGCCGTCCGCTCTGGTCACGACCGAGACGCCGCGGCGGGGCGTGCTGCCCGCGACCGTCACCGGCTACGGCACCGCCCGCCCGGCGCCGGGCGCCAGCGTCGCGCTGGCGGTCCAGCATGCCGGGGAAATCGCCCGGCTCGACGTGACCCAGGGCGAGACGGTGGCGAAGGGCGCCCCGCTGCTGACGATCGCCGCGGCCCCCGCGGTGGTCGCGCAACTGCGCCAGGCGCGCACCGCGCTGGCCCTGGCGCGCGGCGAGCGCGCGCATACCGCGCAACTGCGTGCGCAGCACCTGGCGACCCAGGATCAGCTCGCCCAGGCAGACCGCGCGGTGGCAGACGCCACGGCGACGCTGGAGGCACTGCGGCGCGAGGGCGGCGGCGTGCCGGTACAGGTGCTGCGCGCGCCCTTCGCCGGGTTCGTGGCCGCCGTCGCGGTCACCCAGGGTCAGCTGGTGGCGGCGAACGCGCCGCTGCTCACGCTCAACCGCCAGGGCGGGCTGGTGGTCACGGTCGGGATCGATCCGGCGGCGCAAGCACAGCTGCGGCCCGGCCAGCCGGCGCGGCTGATCCCGCTCGGCGGTGGCGCCACGTTGGCCGGAACGGTGCGGGTGGTCTCAGCGATGATCGATCCGCGCACCCATCTGGTCGATACCGTGATCGACGTGCGGGCGGGCGATCCGCTCGGCGGGGAGAGCTACCGCGCGGTGATCCGCGTGGGCGAACACGCCGGCTGGATCGTGCCGCGCGACGCGGTGCTGACCGACGCCGAAGGCCCCGCCGTGTTCCAGGTCGCGCGCGGCCACGCGGTGCGGGTCGGCGTGCGCGTGCTCGGCGAGCACGGCGCGCGCAGCGTCGTGGCCGGGCCGGTGGATCCGAAACGACCGCTGGTGACCACGGGCAACTACCAGCTTTCCCCCGGCATGGCGGTGCGCCTCGCCCCCTCGCCCGCTTCCGCCCCCTCCCCCACGGCCCGCTGATGCGCTTCACCGATCTGGTCGAGCGGCACCGCCGCGCCATCCTGCTGGTGATGGCCGCCCTGACGCTGGCGGGCGTCTATGCCGCCGTGCTGCTGCCGGTCGGGCTGTTTCCGCAGGTGTCGTTCCCGCGCGTGCGCATCGAGCTGTCGGCGGGCGACCGGCCGGCCAGCCAGATGGTGCTGCTGGTCACCCGCAAGGTGGAGGAAGCGGTACGCTCGGTGCCCGGACTGCGCGCGGTGCGTTCCACCACCTCGCGCGGGTCGGCCCAGGTGCAGCTCGACTTCGGCTGGGGTCGGGACATGATCCAGACCACGCTGGAAGTACAGCAGGCGATCAACGACGTGATGCCGGATCTGCCGCCTGGCACCACCGCCGCCGTCCTGCGCATGGATCCGACCACCTTCCCGATCATCTCCTATGGTCTGACCTCCGCCACCGTACCGCCGGACCGGCTGCGCGAACTCGTGCGCTTCCAGATCGCGCCGCTGCTGGCGGCGATCCCCGGCGTGAAGCGCGTCGGCGTGGACGGCGGCGAAACGCCGGAAGTGCATGTGCTGGTCGATCCGCATCTCCTGGCCGCGCGCGGCCTGGCGCTGTCGGACGTGGCGGACGCGCTGCACCGCGCGGGAGTGCTCAGCGCGGTCGGGCGGTTGCAGGATCACGACAAGCTGTATCTGGTGCTGGTCAACGACACCATCACGCGGCTGCGCCAGATCCGCAACACGGTGGTTTCCGCCGGACCGGGCGGCGTCACCACGGTAGGCGACGTCGCCACCGTCACCCGGAGCTTCGTGCCGCAATGGGTGCGGGTGACGCAGGACGGCAAGCCCGCCGTGCTGTTCAACGTCTATGAGCAGCCGAGCGGCAATGCCGTGCGCATCGCCGCCGCGGTGCGCGCGACCCTGGCGCGCTTCCCCATGCCGCCCGGCATCGCCGTGCGCAGCTGGTACGACCAGTCGGTCCTGGTGACGCAATCGGCCGCCAGCGTGCGCGACGCGGTGCTGATCGGCCTCGTGCTCGCCGGCTGCGTGCTGCTCGCCTTCCTGCGCTCCTGGCGCGTCACCCTGGTGGCGCTGCTCGCGGTGCCGGCCACGATCGCGATTTCCA
>JAJZVS010000098.1 GCA_021845555.1 Pseudomonadota bacterium | reverse complement strand
GCGGAGCTCGGCCGCATCGCCGAGGACGCCGCGATCCGGGTGGCGGTGATCGGCGCCGCCGGCCCCGCCTTCTGCGCCGGGCACGACCTGCGCGAGATGCGCGCCACCCCCGGCCGCGAAGCCTACCAGGAGGTGTTCGAACTCTGCTCGCGGGTGATGCTGCGGATCGTGCGGCTGCCCAAGCCGGTGATCGCGCGCGTCCATGGCATCGCCACCGCCGCCGGCTGCCAGCTGGTCGCCTCCTGCGACCTGGCGGTGGCCGCCGACACCGCGCGCTTCGCCACGCCGGGGGTGAACATCGGTCTGTTCTGCTCCACGCCGATGGTGGCGCTGTCGCGCGCCGTGCCGCGCAAGCTGGCGATGGAGATGCTGCTGACCGGGGAAATGATCGACGCCGTCCGCGCCCGCGAGATCGGCCTGGTCAACCGGGTGGTGCCGGAAGCCGCGCTGGACGAGGCGGTGGGCACGCTGGCTGCCCACATCGCCGCGAAGTCCCCGCTGACGCTGGCGATCGGCAAGGAAGCCTTCTACCGCCAGGCCGAACTCGACCTCGATGCCGCCTACCGCTTCGCCGCCGAGACCATGACCCGCAACATGCTGGCGCGCGACGCCGGCGAGGGGATCGACGCCTTCCTCGGCAAGCGCGCCCCGGTGTGGACCGGGACCTGAGCCGTGGCCGACGATCCGTACGAGACGCTCGGGGTCAAGAAGACCGCCACCGCGGCGGAACTGCGCACGGCCTATCGCAAGCTCGCCAAGCAGCACCACCCCGACCTCAATCCCGGCAAGCCGGAGGCGGCGGAACGGTTCAAGCGCATCTCCACGGCCTATGCGCTGCTGTCGGATGCCGACAAGCGCGCCCGCTTCGATCGCGGCGAGATCGACGCCGAGGGCAACGAACGCGCCCCCGAACGCCCGTTCTACCGCGACTATGCCGAGGCCGGCGGGCAACGGCGCTACGGCGCCGCCGCCGGCGGCATGGAGGCGGAAGATCTGGAGGACATCCTGGCCGCGGCGTTCGGCGGTGCCGCGCCGGGTAGTGCCGGGCGGGGCCGTGCCGGGCCGGGGGGTGCGCGCCGCGGCGCGGCCGGGCGGCGGGGCTTCAACCTGCGCGGCGCGGACTCCCACTACACGCTCACGATCAGCTTCCTGGATGCCGCCAACGGCGTGACCCGGCGGATCGCCCTGCCGGACGGGCGGACGCTCGATGTGCACATCCCCGCCGGCGTGCAGGACGGGCAGGTGCTGCGGCTGAAAGGCCAGGGCGAGCCCGGCATCGGCGAGGGCCCGCCGGGCGACGCGCTGGTCGAGATCGGCATCGCCCCGCACAAGCTGTTCCGCCGCGAAGGCCACGACATCGTCCTCACCCTGCCGGTGAGCTTGCGCGAGGCGGTGCTCGGCGCCAGCGTCGATGTGCCGACCATCGCGGGAACCGTGCGGCTGACCATCCCGCCGCATTCCGGCACCGGCACGCGGCTGCGCCTGCGCGGGCGCGGCATCGCCGGACAGGGTCACCAGTTCGTCGAACTGGACGTGGTGGTGCCGGCCGAAGACGAGCCGGAACTGGCCGAATTCCTGCGCGGCTGGACCCCGCGCCACCCCGAGAACCCGCGCGCCGGGCTGGAGGAGGAGTGATGCGCACGCTGGCGGTGGTGGGGTTGCTGGGCGACCTCGATCGGGGCGAACTGACGGCCTGGATCGAGCGCGGCTGGGTGTGCCCGGACGCGGCGGAAAGCGGCGAGTGGGAGTTCCACGAGATCGACGTCGCCCGCGTGCGGCTGATCCGCGACCTGCGCCGGACGATGGAACTGCCGGAAGACACGGTGGAACTGGTGCTGTCGCTGCTCGACCAGGTCTATGACCTGCGCGCGACGCTGCACGGCGTGCGCCAAGCGATCGCGGCGCAGCCCGAGGCGGTGCGGGCAGCGATCGCCGCGGCGCTGGAGAAGCAGTAGCGGCGCGCAATCCCGACTGGCCGAATAGCCGCAAGAGTCGGCATCAGAACACCCCCATCGCCAGCCCCGCCGCGAGCGTCGCGCCAAGCTCGGCGCAGCGCGCCAGATCGGCGGCGGGGAGCGTCTTCGGCGCCAGGATCGCCTCGGCGCTGGTGGCGTTGGTACACAGGATCAACGGCGGGGCGACCGCGCGCAGGCGCCAGCCGGTGGCGATGCGCGCGATCTGCCGCGCCGCGCCCGTCCCGTCGCTGCCGGCACAGATCAGCGTGGCGAACGGCCGGCCGGCGACGCGGTCGAGCACCGGGTAATAGCAACGGTCGAAGAAGTCCTTCATCAGCCCGGACATGGTGGCGAGGTTCTCGGGCGTGGCGAACACGTAGCCGTCGGCGGCCAGCACGTCCGCGGGCCCGGCCGCCGCCGCGTGCAGCAGGCGGACCGTCACTTCCGCCTCGGCGCCGGCGCCGTGCGCGGCGGCCTCCGCCATCGCGCGCGTGCCGCCGGTCAGCGAATGGAACACGATCAGCAGGGTTTTCATGCCGGTCCTCGCCGGCTCACGCGGTCAGGAAGCCCAGCCGGTCCGCCTCCAGCACCGCGCACGTCAGTGTTCCCCCCATCACCGCGCCGGTGTCGATGCCGAGTCGGTTGGTCCGCACCTCCGGCTCGGCCGTTGGCGTATGGCCGTGCACCACCACCGCGCCGTGATCGGCTTTCGAGGACAGGAACGGCTCGCGGATCCACAGCAGGTCCGGCAGCTTCTGCGCCTCGAGCGGGACTTTCGGGCGGATGCCGGCGTGCACGAACAGATAGCCGCCTTCCTGATGGCGCGGCACCAGGTGGCGCAGAAACGCCACATGCGCCGGCGGCAGCAGCGCGGCCCAGCGGGAGTGCTCGGTCTTGCGCGGCACGCCCCAGCTCAGCAGCGCGTCCGCCCCGCCGTTGACCAGCCAGTTCAGCGGCGCGCTCTCCTTGGCGCCGGGTTCCAGCGCGGCGAGCAGCATCGCCTCGTGGTTGCCGAGCAGGTTCACCACCTCGGTGATGCCCGCGGGCGCCGGCCCGGCGGACAGCAGTTCCACCACGCCGGCGCTGTCGGGCCCGCGGTCGATCAGGTCGCCCAGATGGATCAGCACCGCCCGTTCCACCGGCCGCTCCGCCAGGTCGGCGGCGATCATCGCATGCAGCGCCCGCAGCGCATCGAGGCACCCATGAACGTCCCCCACCGCATAGACCCGCCGGCCGGGTTCGAGCGTCGCGGGCGCGGGGGAAAACGCGATCATGCGGTGCACTCCGATGGGGACGCCACACAGGCCGGTCTGCGCCGAGGCGCCGGCGACCCCGGTTGTCCGGCCGGGGGGCGCATGCTATCTGGGCGCCGCCCCGTCCGCTTGGGGGCCCGCTTGGGGGATAGTTTAGCGGTAGAACTCCCGGCTCTGACCCGGGCAGCCTTGGTTCGAATCCAGGTCCCCCAGCCACTCGGCCGATCCCACCCCGCCACGTCCGTCGGTCCCTCCGGTTGCGGGGGGAGTTTGCGGCGTGTCGGGCCGCCGCGCCATTCCCCCCGCATCCTCATGGCCGGGTCAAGCCCGGACATGAGGACTGGGGGCGGCAGACAAGGAACAAAATCCTTGACACGCCCCGGCGAATTCGGTACAGGACCGCCGTGCCGCTCACCCTCTCCCCCGCCCTGGCCGATCGCTTCGCGCGGATCATCGCGCTGCTGATCGAAATCGTCGCCGAGCAGGGGGTCATGCGGCTGCGCGACGGGCCGCTGACGCTCCTGATCTACAACCGCATCCGGCGCTGGACCGGGCAATTCCTCGCCCGCGCCACCGTCCCGCCCCGCCCGGGGGAGAACACCCCCCGCGCCCCGCGCCCCCGCTCCGCGCCCCCCGCCGTCACCCCTCCGTCCGCCCCCCCTCCGTCCGCCCCCCCTCCGGCCACCACGCCGGCCGAATGGCCGCGCCTGCCGGGCGGACACGCCTGGCTGCTGCGGCTGATGCAGCCCACCGCCATGTCCCTGTCGCAGTTGATGGCGCTGCTGCACGAACCCGAGGTCACGGCGCTGCTGCGCGCCCGCCCGCAGCTGTCACGGCTGCTGGCCCCGCTGTGCTACGCGCTGGGGATGCCGCCGCTGCCCTTCATGGCGGCGACGCGCCCCAGCAAGCCGGCACCCGAGGCAGCGAACCCGACCGACACGACCGCCACCGCCCCCGCCGCGAAGCCGCCCCGCCGCTGGCGCCCGCGCAAGTTTCCGTTCCGCCGCAACGAGGATCTGCTGTTCCGGCTGCGGATGGGCACCCCGCTTCCCGCGTTCTGACCCGCCATGCCCTCGCACGCCCATATGATTGCGATACCGCAATAACACCGGCCCCGCGATGAGGACACCCGGCCGAAAACCCCGCCCTACGGCACCGCCCGTCCCAGCACCCGCGCATACACCGGCCGATACGCCGCGGCGCTGACCGGCCAGACCCGCTGCTCGGTCACGAAGCGACGGCCCGCCGCGCGCATCCGTGCCTGCACCTCCGGTCCCGCAGCGATCGCCTCGCTCACCCGCCGCGCCAGCGCGTCCGCGTCCCCGGCGGCGAACAGGAACCCGGTTTCCCCGTCCGCCACCAGCTCCTTGTGCCCGCCGACGTCGGAGGCGATCACCAGCCGCCCCTCGGCCATCGCCTCGATCGGCTTCAGCGGGGTCACCAGTTCGGTCAGACGGATGCGCTTGCGCGGGAACACCAGGAAGTCGGTGAGGTCGTAGTAGCGCTCCACCTGATCGTGCGGCACCCGGCCGGTGAAGCGCACCACCTCCGCCAGTTCCGGCGCGGCGGCGCGGGCGCGCAGCGACTCCGCCATCGGGCCGCCGCCCACCAGCAGCACCGCCACTTCCGGGTGGCGGGCCCGGATCGCCGGCAGCGCGTCCAGCAGCAGATCGAGACCCTCGTAGTGGTAGAAGGAGCCGATGAATCCCAGCACGATACGCCCGGTCAGGCCCAGTTCGGCCGCCAGCGCCGGGTCCTTCGGCCGCGGCGGGCGCAGCCGGTCCGGATCGACCGCGTTCGGCACCACCGCGAGCTTGTCCGCCGGAATTCCCCGGCCGGCGAGCTCGGCGCGCATCGCCGCGCACAGCGTCACCACCGCATCCGCCCGGCGCAGCACATAGGTTTCCAGCGCCCGGCTGGCGCGGTAGCGCAGATCGCCCTCCCGTGCGTGGCCGAGATCGACCGCCGCATCCTCCCACAGCCCGCGCACCTCGTAGACCATCGGCAGGCCGGCGCGGCGGGCGGCGCGCAAGGCCGGCAGGCCGGCCAGCACGGGCGAGTGGGCGTGCACGATGTCCGGGCGCTCGGCGCGGATCACCTGCTCCAGCCGGCGGGTGAGGGCGGCGATCTCCAGCGCCTCCCGCGCGATCGGCAGGCGGACCAGCGGGCCGGCGGGTTTCGGGGTGCGGTGGAAGGTCCAGCCGTCCACCACCTCCGCCGGCGGGAGGCCGGCATTGTGGCGCGGGCCGGAGACCTGCACCGTCTCCCAGCCGAAGCCGCGCTGGGCGCGGAGGATCCCGAGCGAACGGAAGACGTAGCCGCTCTGCAACGGCAACGAATGATCCAGCACGTGCAGAATTCGCATGCGTTCGCCGATACCCGCCTGACCGAGGTTTGGCCTATCCCAGCCGGCGGGCGGCGGCAACCGGGGAAGCGCCGCGGCGGGTATGGTTCACTCCTCGCGCGCCGCCACCCGCCAACCCGGCGCGCACGACCGGCCGCCGCAATGGGCGGAAGAGTCGGCCATTGCCGCGGCTGGTGTCAGAACCACCGCTTCGGGTTACCCGGCCGGCGGTGCGGGCCGTGGCCGGCGCGGGAGCCGGCGGTGAGGGAGGCGCCGGCGAAGATCACCCCGATCGAGGCCGGCACCAGCCAAGCCGGCCGGACCAGCAAGGGCAGCAGCACGTCGTCCCACAGCCAGGTGCCGGCATGGGCGCGGATGCTGCCGTGCAGCGCGCTCAGCAGCCCGTGGTCGAGCAGCGAAATCGCCCGACCCAGCGGCAGCTCCGGCGGGCCGAGAACGGCCACGCCGACGGCCCCCACCAGCAGGATCGCGGCCACGACGGCCAGGATGCGGCTCAGAATCATCGGAACAGCATGTCGCCTTTCATGCCGGCATACAAGGACGCGACGAAGGGGCCGTAGCCGTTGTAGATCTGCGTCGGCACCCGCTGGTCGGTGCCGATCAGCCGCTCGGTGGCCTGGCTCCAGCGCGGATGCGGCACCGCCGGGTTCACATTGGCCCAGAACCCGTATTCGTCCGGGGCAAGCTGGGCCCAGAAGGTCTTCGGCATGGTCTCGGTGAAGCTGACCTTCACGAAGGCCTTGCCGGATTTGAAGCCGTATTTCCACGGCAACGTGATGCGGATCGGCGCCCCGCTCTGCTTCGGCAGCGGCTTGCCATACAGGCCGACGGAGACGAAAGCGAGGTCGTTCATCGCCTCGGCCATCGTCACCCCCTCCACATAGGGCCAGGGGTAGAGCGGCGAATCGAGGCCGGGCATCGCTTTCGGCTCCTCGACGGTGGTGAAGACCACGTATTTCGCCGATCCCAGCGGATCGGCCAGCTTCACCAGTTCGGCCATCGGGAAGCCGGTCCAGGGCACCGTCATTGCCCAGGCTTCGACGCAGCGGTGGCGATAGACCCGCTCCTGCAGCGTGACCTGCTTCAGCAGGTCGTCCAGGCCGACGGTGCGCGGCTTGCCCACCAGTCCGTCGATGCGGATGGACCAGGGGGAGACCGTCATCTTCTGGGCGGCACGCCAGAGGTCCTTGTCTTCGCTGAACTCGTAGTAGTTGTTGTAGGTGGTGGCGATCTTCTCGGGCGTCAGCGCCCGGCCGGCGCGGTAGGTCATGTCCCGCGGCGGGTTCATCGCCGGCAGGCCGGCGGGCGTTGGCAGCGCGGTCGGCGCCGCCGCGGCGGCCCGCGCGGCACCGGGAGCGAGCGTGCCGCCGATCGAAAGTGCCGCCGCCCCGGCCAGCACCGCGCGGCGGTTCAGCACCGCCGCCTCCGGCGTGGCCTGATGTTCGGGGATTTCCCAGCCGATACGTTTGAGGATGTTCATGCGCGTATCTCCCTTATCCCGGTGAACCTGGGGTGGCGGCGCGGTTTGTCATCGCCGCGACCAGCATTGCCGGATGCGCGCGGGGGGAGGAAACTGCGTTTTCCCCATCCCCTGGAGCTCCTGCCATGCATCTCGCGCGCTTTCCTCGTGTCCGCCTGTTCCCCGCGCCCACGCCGCTCGAGCGGCTGGACAACCTGACGCGCCATCTGGGCGGGCCGGAAATCTGGATCAAGCGCGACGACTGCACGGTGGTGGCCACGGGGGGCAACAAGGTCCGTAAGCTGGAGTTCCTGGCCGGGGAGGCGGTGGCGCAGGGCGCCGATCACCTGATCACCCAGGGCGCGGTGCAGTCCAACCACGTCCGCCAGACCGCCGCGGTGGCGGCGAAGCTGGGCATGAAATGCACCGCGCTGCTGGAACACCGGGTGGAGACGAACGACCGCGCCTATCTCGCCAGCGGCAACGTGCTGCTCGACCGGCTGATGGGTCTCACGATCGAATACCGGCCGGGCGGGACCGACATGAACGCCGCGATCGTCGCCAAGGGCGCCGAACTGCGCGCCGCCGGCGGCAAGCCCTATGTGATCCCCGGCGGCGGGTCGAACCGCGTGGGCGCGCTCGGCTACGTCTCCTGCGCGCAGGAACTGATGCAGCAGGCCGACGAGATGGGGCTGAAGATCGATCGGGTGGTGCATGCCACCGGCAGCGCCGGCACCCAGGCCGGGCTGGTGGCGGGACTGGAGGGTATGAACGCCGGCGTGCGCGTGCTGGGCATCGGCGTGCGTCTGCCGAAGCCGGCGCAGGAAGCGAACGTGTTCAAGCTGGCGCAGGAAGTGGCCGAATACGTCGGCATCCGCGGCGGCATCGCGCGCGAGGCGGTGGAGGCCAATTGCGACTACGTCGGCCCCGGCTACGGCCAGCCGACCGAGGGGATGCGCGAGGCGGTGACGCTGCTGGCGCAGCTGGAGGGCGTGCTGCTCGACCCGGTCTATTCCGGCAAGGGTATGGCCGGACTGATCGACCTGATCCGCAAGGGCGCGATCGGGGCGAACGAGCGCGTGGTGTTCCTGCACACCGGCGGCGCGGTCGGGTTGTTCGGCTACGAACCCTTCTTCGACGGCGGCTTCGCGAACTGACCGCGACGGGCGCGATGCGCCTGCTGCTGGTCAATCCGAACATCACCGAAGCCGTCACCGCGGCGATGGCGGGGGAGGCGCGCCGCGTCGCCTCCCCCGGCACCGGGATCGTCGCGGTCACCGCCGCGTTCGGCGCCGCCTATGTGGAGAACCGGGTGGAGGCGGCGATCGCCGCGCATGCCGTGCTGGACGCGCTGGCGGCGGAGGCCGCGGGCTGCGACGGCGCGATCGTCGCCGCCTTCGGCGATCCCGGCCTGCTGGCGGCGCGGGAGATGCTGGACATCCCGGTGGTCGGGTTGACCGAGGCCGCGCTGCTGACCGCGTGGACGCTGGGGCGGCGCTATTCGATCGTTTGTCTGACGCCGCGCCTCGGTCTCTGGTATCGCGAAACCGCGGAGGGCTACGGGTTGGCCGGGCGGCTGGCCAGCGTGCGCCCGCTCGATCTGCCGATCCCCGATATCACGACGGCGAAGGATCGGCTGCGCGCCGCGCTGGTGGCCGAATGCCGGCGTGCCGCCGAGCAGGACGGGGCGGAGGTGGTGATCCTGGGCGGCGGCCCGCTCGCCGGGTTGGCGCATGAGGCGGCGGACGAGATTCCCGTGCCGGCGCTGGACGGGGTGAGCTGCGCGGTGCGGCTGGTCGAATCCCTGGTGGTCCTGGCCCCGCGCCCGCCGCGGCGCGGCAGCTTCGCCCGCCCGCCGGGCAAGCCGTCCGCCGGGCTGTCGGCGGCGCTGGCGGCCCGGGTCAGCGGCGACCTGCCGGGACGGGTCGCGGCGCTCTCCGCCCGTTTACGTGGCGCGTATGACGCGCAGCCGGTCAGCCGGCCGGAATGGGACGAAGCCTCCGGCGACGGGGAATGATCGTCGTCGACTCCTCGGCGGTGGTCACGGCGATCCTGTTCGGCAAGGCGGCGGCGATCGGAGCGGTTTCGTGCCATCGCCGACCTCGATGCGTTTCCGGACGAGGCTGGGATCGCGCTGGTGCCGATCCAGGCTGACTGCGGGTCGCGGGTGGGCGGGGGCGCGTCGGTCCGGCGCGGCGATGTCACCGGCGCGATGGCCGGGAGTCCGCGGGCGGCCCCGGATGCAGGTGGATGACGGGCTGAGCGGTCGCGGCGACGATCTCCTCGGCCACCAGGCGGCGGTGGCAATGGGCGGGATCGGCCTCGAAACACAGCAGGCAGGCGCGGCGGTCGCGCGCCAGCGCGCGGGCCTCGGCGAGTTCCGCCTGCGGGCGGTCGCCTGCCAGATGGGCGCGGTAGAGGCGTTCCATGAGCTCGGGATGGCCGGCGCGGACGGCGTCCCGCCCCGGCTTCGGCGTGCCGAGCGCTTGCAGATGCACATAGGCGATGCCCGCCGCATCGAGCTCGGCAGCAAGCTGGCGCTTGGAGAAGCCTGGTTTGCGCGACTGCGGCACCGCGCGCACGTCGATCAGCAGGCCGACGCGGGCTTCGCGCAGCGTCGCCAGCACCTCGGCGACGCTGCAGCCTTCGTAGCCGATCGTCAGCAGGTCCGTGGCCGCTTCCGTCATGGCCGGGGAACCCGCGTCTGTATTCGCGTCTGCATCCGGGTCTCCTCGCAGGGTCGCAAGCGATAGGGGAACGCGGCGATGGGTCTGTCCACCCCCACGCCCCCCGCCCGGCCGGCGATCCCGCTACTTCCAGGCTACGGCCGCGCTGGCCGGCCCCTGAAGCGGAATCTTCTCGGTGGCGCGGAAGCCGGCGTTCCGGCACCAGCCATCGAATTGGGCGAAGGTATAGTCGAAGCCTTCCGACGTCTCGATCAGCATGTTCAGCGACATCAGCAGGCCGAACGCGTTCTCCCGCCGCGCGTCGTCGATGATGTTCTCGATCGCGACGAAGGCGCCGCCCTCCGGCAGCGCCGCGTAGGCCTTGGCGATCAGGCTCTCCTTGGTCGCCGTACCCCAGTCGTGCAGGATGTTGCCCATCGTGATCACGTCCGCCCGCGGCAGGTCCTCGGTCAGGAAGTTGCCGCTTTGCGCGGCGATCCGATCGTCGAGGCCGGCCGCTGCGATCCTGCTGCGCGCGAGCGGGGTCACCGGCGGCAGGTCGCAGGAAATGCACCGGATATGCGGATGCCGGCGCGCGATCGCGATCGAGAGCGCCCCGCTCGCGCCGCCCACGTCGCAGGTGGTGGCGAACCGGGCGAAGTCGAACCGTTCGGCGACTGTCTGGAAGTTCCGCAGCTGCGTCCCCGCCATGGCGTCGAGGAAACCGGCGAGCCGCACCGGATCGGCATAGAGCGCGGCGAACGGGTCCGCGCCCGCGTGGCCCCGGGTCTCGTTCTGCGGCTGGCCGGTCCGCAGCCCCTCGGTCAGGTTTCCCCAGTGATGATAGAGCCGGGTGTTGGCCATCTTGAGGATGCCGCCGAGATAGGTGGGGCTCGCCGGATCGAGGAAGGCGGCGGTGTCGCGCGTGTTGGCATACTGCGCCACCGCCCCGTCGCCGGTGCGAGCGAGGAACC
>JAJZVS010000097.1 GCA_021845555.1 Pseudomonadota bacterium | reverse complement strand
ACGCCCGCAGCCAGCACCGCCCCAGCCGCATTCTCATCCTGATCGACGCAGGATTCTCAGGTTGATTGTCGCGCTACACATCGGCGCGATCCGCCGTGGCGGAGTAGAGCGCGCCGGGTGAACCATCCTTCGTGACGCCGTCGCGTTGGAGGTAGCGCAGATGCACTGCCGCCGCGCGGCTCCCGGCGCGTATCGGTACGTAGCGCGCCTTGACCACGACGCGGCGTGCGCCCGGCTGCATTTGCGACCAGCCGCGTGGTGAGGCCGCTCGCCCGCGCACGAAGGCCGCGCCCCTGCCGCGCTTGGCCGGCAGGTCGGCAAGACGCCGCGCACCCGCAGGAGGTGCCCCAACAGATGATCGCGCGAGTGCGCCGACGCGAGAAATCGCGCGCTTGATCTGGGTCGTTGCCAGCGCCTGGGAATGATTCCGACCGCGTGTGCGGCCGAGCCGTGGGCGAAAACGCAGATCATCGTCAGGCCGAGGCATCCACCCATCATGCCGACGAACAGGAGGTTGGCGAAGGAGCCGCGGTGGCACCGTGGAAGCGCGAGGTTGGGGGCCAGCTCTGAATGATGCTCCGGTGCCTGATCGCAAGACGGTGGCACCTTGAGCGCGACTGCGCTTGTCTCTCGAGGTCGTGCTCAATCCAATCATCGCCGCCGACGCAGAGGAGGTGCTCAACTTGTTCGCGGCCGCCGCGGCACACGGCGGTCCGACCTCCTCTTCACCGACATCATGCTCGCTGGTCAGCCTGCGCGATGGGCGGATCGAGGGGGAGGAGGTCTTCTCCCGCAGCGACCCGGTCAACCGCACCCAAGCATGAACACCGACCCGTAATGATACGGCGGCAGCTCCACGATGCCCTCCATCCGAAATCCCGCCGGCGCGAGAAGCGCGACCACCACTTCTGGTGGCATCCGCGTCTTCGTCGCCGGACCGTGCGGCTCCCCCAGCACGGTGGTCTGCTCGCGTGGGCGGGCATGCCAATTGATCACCGCGAGCCGCCCGCCCGGCCGCAGCGCCGCCGCGATCGCGCGGGCCAGGCGCGACTGGTCCGGCACGCCGTGCAATGCGTTGGCAAGCAGGACGTAGTCCACCGGCCCCGGCAGCAGCCGGTCAACCGCCATTGCATCACCCGCAACGAAGCGGCAGTCGCCGCCGCCGTCCCGCCGCACAGCGGCGCGGGCGCGATCCAGGCAGGCGGGGTCGATATCGATGGCATGCACCGTCCTTCCGGTCAGCCGCGCCAGCGCGGCGGTAAAGGTTCCGTCGCCGCAGCAGAGGTCCACCGCCGCCAATCCCGGCGTCACACCAAGGGCGCGCAGCGTCGCCGCCGGGTCCGGCCACAGCACCCGCCACCAGCCGGCGTCCGGCATCTCCGTCTCGGGGAAGAAACCCGCGAGCGTCATGGCCGCGCACCCCTGTCCGCCTTAGAACACCAGGACTCGATCGGCCGCGAGCGTCGCCTCGGCCAGCGCGTCCAGTGTGCTGCGCGCGGCGCCCTCGGTCAGATCGGCGTCGGTCAGGGCGCGTGCGTCCATGCAGGTGCCGCACAGCAGGACGCGCGCCCTCCCGCTCGCGTGAACGCGGCGCAGCATGCGCTCGATGTTATAGAAACCTTCAGGCGGCTTCTGGCCGCTGCGCGCCCCGCTCACCGCGTCGCCCATCAGGAACACGGTGGCCTCGGCCGCGTGATCCCGTTTCAGCACCGCCTGTGCCAGCCGCAGGGCGTTGTAGCTCCGCTCGGTGCCGTACGGCGGGTCGTTCAGGATAAAGAGTGTACTCATCCGTCACCTCCTTTAGCATCAGACACGAAGGCGCACTTTCGTAGCCGGCGTCCTAATCTTCCGCTCGAATCTCGCTCCTCCAGCAGCCTGTGCTGTCTTCCCAGCCACACCAATCAATTGTTCTCTGCCCCCGCTGCAATCCAGGCCCGGATCACGTCACGATCCTTCCGCGAAAGCTGGTGCCCCAGCGGCGGCATCTTCAGGTAGGACCGAGCATTCCAGTCCAGCACCATCATGATCGGGCTGAGTTGCGGCTGCCGTGGGATCACTGCGGGGTCGAGCGTCGAGCCGGCCATCACGCCGTGATAAGTAGTAAGGTCGAGGCTGATCGCCTGATACCCGACATGACCCGGTGAATGGCACTCGGTACAATGCCGATAGAAGATCGGCTGCACCTGCCGCCGGAAGCTCGGCGCTCCGGCAGCCGGGGCTGCCAGCGTCATGACCGAGCCAAGAATCGCAAACACGGCAGCCATCACCAGACCGCATCCCGAATGCAAGCGCATGATTGGCCTCCTCTTGCATCAACTGACCGATGCTAGGGGGAGTACGCCGCATGTCATTGATCTGGATCAACGGCACCCAGGGCGACCGGGGCGGCGAGCAACCACATGCGCAGAACCGTGGCGATCCCCACCGGACGCGGATCCGGACCAAATGAAAGAAATGAAAATACGTTGATCCAGATCAAGGCCCGGATCGGCCGGCGCGCCTAGCGGGGTGCTGCACCTGCGAGATGGGTGTGCGTTGCGTGCGAGGTGGCCATGAGCGACGACGACAGACAAGGCCCGGCAACTCCCGATCGACGCGCTTTGTTCCGAAATATGGCCGGCAGCGGCCTCGCGGCCCTGGTTGCCGCCGCGGCGGCGGCGGTGCCCGCCCTGGCCGAGGACGGCCCCGCCGATCCGACCCCGTCGGCCGAGGGCTACAGCCTCGGTCTCGCCCCCACATCAGACACCCCGGCCGGCCAGGACTACGAGCGCGGCCACAACCGCTCTGTCTATGCCTATGCGGCGAAGGACGGCGGCTTGGCGCGCGAGGGCTTCGTCGGCAAGCGCTGGGGCATGCTGATCGACCTGCGCAAGTGCATCGGTTGCCAAGCCTGCGCCGCCGCCTGCAAGTTCGAGAACAACGTACCGTTGGGCGTGTTCCGCACCTGGGTGCCGGATGTCGAACTCGGCACGTATCCGGACACCCGCCGCGCGTTTCTGCCGCGGCTGTGCAACCACTGCGAACGTCCCTCCTGCATCGAGGTTTGCCCCGCCGGCGCGACCTGGCAGCGTCAGGACGGCATCGTGGAGATCGACTACGACCTGTGCTGGGGCTGTGGGGCCTGCGTGAACGCCTGCCCCTACGACGCGCGCTTCATCGATCCGGTGACGAAGACGGCGAACAAATGCACCTTCTGTTCGCAGCGGGTCGATCAGGGCCTGCTGCCGGCCTGCGTGGAAACCTGCGTCGGCGGCGCGCGCCAGTTCGGCGATCTGAACGACCCCAATGACCCAGTCACGAAGCAGATCCTCACCGGCGTGGTGCAGCAGTTGAAGCCCGGCACCGGAAACGAACCGCGCGTGTTCTACATCGGCTTGACCACCGAATTGCAGAACAACCCGCCCGGCAACCCCGCCCTGTGGTCGGTCGAGCAGACCGATGCCGGCCGGCCCGAGGGCGACTGGAGCATCGCCGTGAGCAAGGAGGCGAGCCATGTCTAACCCGTTGACCACCCCGCAATTCGTTCCTCCGCTGCGGCCGATGACGGAACTCTACAACGTCGGCCATGAGCGCCCGTTCTCGATCCTGTTCGCCAACTACTCCTGGGCGCTCGGCATCGCCGGCGGGCTCGCGCTGTTGTGGGCGATCAATGCCTGGCGCGACAACCACGAGCGGGTGGAGCATCGCTTCACCCTGCCCCTGGTCGCGGCGCTGATCATCGGCGGGTTCGTGAACGTGCTCGCCGAGGTGCAACAGCCGGGACGGCTGATCTACGGCTACTACCTCGGCTGGTACAACTGGGATACCGCGATCATCAAATACGGCATCCTGCTGCTGCCGGTGTTCCTGGCGCTGTCCTGGTGGCTCGCCTTCCAGTCCATGCCGCGCGAGCGCCTGGGAACCGAGATCGCCCGGCTGTCCGCACCCTGGCGGCAACTGGCTGATATCTTCTCGCTGTGGAGCCGCTTCTACAGCCTGTTCGAGTACCGCTTCCTGACCCGGGTCGTGTTGATCGTGATGGTGTTTCTCGGCCTGTTCGGCCCGCTCTATTCGGCCGTGTTCCTGATGAACGAGCATGGCGTACCGGTGTGGAACTCGCCCGCCGAGGCGATGCTGTTCCTTGCCAGCGGCATCGGCGTAGCGGCGGCGATGATGCTCGGCCTGGTGCCGCTGCTCGGCTGGATCGCCGGGGGAGAGTGGCTGACCCCGCGTCCCTACCATCGCTGGACCGCGGTGATCGCCCTCGCCCTGTGCGGCACCATCTGGTACGGCTGGCTGTGGTGGATCGGCCGCTTCGGCAGCGTCGAGGATCTCCGCGCAGCCAACCTGTTCATGGGTCCATATGGCGAGCAGATTTTCTGGAACTGGACCTTTGCAGGGCTGATCGTGCCAATCGTCGCGCTAATCACCCCGCTCGGCAAGTCGGTGCTGATGCAGACCATCGCCTGCATCGGCGCGATCTGGGGCAGCTACGCCGCCCGCATCGGCATCGTGCTTGGCGGCGAAGCGATCAACCGCTCGGGCGCCGGCTATCTGGCGTTCCATACTGACATCGCGGCGTTCTGGTACACCGCGGTGAGCCTGCTGTTGACGGGCGGCTTCCTGTTCGCCCTGCTTGCCGCCATGCCGCGTTCTTCCACCCCTTCCGTGAAGGCCTAGGACCATGCTCGAACGTCGTGGGGTTCTCGCCCTCGCCGCCGCCGCCGGCATCGGTGCCGGGACGGCGGGCTTCGCCAAGCGCCTGGTGGACATGATCCCGTTCACCAGCCGGGGCCGCAAGGCGCTGCATCCGGTTTATGGCAATGCCGATACACCGGAATGGCTTCGCGATGCGAAGACCGGCGCGCTCAAGCCCAATCCGCAATGGACCTTGCGGCATACGGTCGATCTGCAGTGCCATAGTGAATGCGGCCTCAGGGTGAAGATCGACCGTGCGACCGGCCGGGTGCAGCGGATCATCGGCAACCCCTATCATCCGAACACGCTCAGTGACTACGTGCCGGTGAGCACGCCGATGATCGACACAGCGCGCCTGCCCGGCACGGTCTGTGCCCGCGGCAATGCCGGCATCCAGAGCGCCTACGACCCCTATCGGGTGCTGGTGCCGCTCAAGCGTAAGGGCGCGCGCGGCAGCGGCCAGTGGCAGCCGATCTCATGGGAGCGGTTGATCGCCGAAGTGACCGACGGCGGCAAGATCTTCGCCGATACCGGGGACGCGAACAGCAAGGACATCGAGGTCCTGGGGTTCCGCGGGCTCTATGCCAAACGCGGCGAGATGATGGACCCGAAGGCGCCGGAGCTTGGCCACCGCACCAACGGCCTGGTCTTCCAGGGCGGGCGGATCGTTGGCAGCCGCATGCTGTTCGCCCAGCGGTTCGTGCACAGCTTCGGCAGCGTGAACGTGTTCGACCACGTGAACGAGTGCGAGCTCAGTCACCACGTCGCCACCCACCACGTCTATCCCGGCGTGAACATGACGCAGCCCGATGTGCGGGAGGCGAAGTTCATCCTGTACTGGGGCACGCAGCCGGGGGATGCGAATTTCCCGATGCAGACCCAGGGCAAGTTCGCCGCCGAGGCGCGTGCCAAAGCGGACGGGCTGAAATACGCGGTGATCGACCCGCTGCTCAGTCGTGGCGGCGTGGTCGGGGATCGCGCCAACTGGGTGCCGATCGAGCCGGGGACGGACGGCGCGCTCGCGCTCGGCATGATCCGCTGGATCATCGAGAACAAGCGCTACGACGCGAAATATCTCGCCTGTCCGGCGCAGGCGGCAGCGGAAGCGGCCGGGGAGCTCTCGCACACCGACGCCAGCCATCTGGTGATCGTTGATCCGAAGCATCCGAAGGCGCGTACCCTGTTGACGGCGGAACTGGCGGGGCTCGGCAAGCCCAAGTCCGTGGGGGATGGCGACCGGGCGGTGATTGATCTGGCGACCGGTCAGCCGGCGCAGGCGGCGGACGTGACGCGCGCGACGATCGATTTCGCCGGCGCGGTCAACGGGATCGCGGTCAAGACAGCGTTCCGCCTGCTGCGCGAGGCGGCGCAGGAGCACACTCTCGCGGAGTACGCCGCGATCTGCGGCGTGCCGGAGGCGCGGATGGTCGAACTCGCCCGCGAGTTCACCGCGCACGGCAAGCAGGCGGTCAGCACCATGTACCGCGGCGTGGTCAAGCATCCGAACGGCTACTACAATGGCGTTGCCGTCCTGATGCTCAACCTGCTGGTGGGTAACCTGAACGAGACCGGCGGCATGACCACCGGAGGCGGCGGCTACGACGTGAAGAAGGGCCGCTACGACGTGATGGCGGTACCGGAGGCGACCGGCGCCGCATTCGGCGTGATCATCAATCGCGAGGGTGTCCGCTACGAGGAAACGAGTGAGTATCGAGCCAAGGTTGCCGCCGGGACGAATCCCTATCCGGCCAAGCGGCCGTGGTTCCCGCTCAGCTTCGCCATGTACACTGAGACGCTGCCCTCAGCGATCGCGCGCTATCCTTACGCGGCGGATATCCTGATTTGGCACAAGGCAACGCCGCTCTACAGCGTGCCCACCCAGGGCAACCCCGATTTCGTCAAGGTGGTCCAGGACCCGAAGAACATCCCGTTGATCATCGCCTCCGACATCGTCGTCGGCGATACCAGCATGTATGCGGACTACATCCTGCCCGATGTCAGCTTTCTGGAAAGCTGGTGCCACGTCGATACCTACCCCACGACCCTGACCAAGGGCACCGGGCTCCGCTGGCCGGTGGTGAATCTGACGGCGCAGACCAAGGACGGTCGGCATACGTGCATGGAGGAGTTCCTGATCGACGTCGCCAAGCGCATCGGCATGCCGGGTTACGGCGAGAAGGGCATTCCTGACGCGCAAGGCAAATACTGGCCGCTGAACCGCCGCGAGGACTGGTACCTGAAAGCGACCGCTAATCTCGCCACCACCAAGAGCGTAGGCAACGATGTGGTGCCGCCTGCCACCGCGGAGGAAATCGCCATCAGCGATCTGGCGCCGTTCCAGAAGGCGTTCGCCGCCTCGCTGAAACCCGAGGAATGGCCCGACGTGCTCGGCGTGATGGTGCGCGGCGGCCGCTTCCAGCCGGCCAGCGGCGGGCGAACGGACGGCAAGTTGGCGTATCGTTTCATCAAGACCCTGCATTTCTATGCCGAGGAAACCGCCACCACGCGCAACAGCATGACCGGCGCGTTCTTCCACGGCACCACCCGCTGGGTCCCGCCCACCACCGCGCTCGGCAAGAAGCTCGACACGCTCGATGATCCCAAACAGTGGCCGTTCACCATTATCACGCTGAAGGGAGCGCTGCAGACGCACTCGCGGCTCGTGTCCAACTATGTGCTACGCGACATCATGCCGGAGAACGGCGTGCGCATGGCCGCCTCCGACGCGGCGAAGCTCGGTGTGCGCAACGGCGACTGGGTGGACGTGATCACGCCCGAAGGCCGTCGGCGCGGCCGGGCAGTGGTGGTGGAGGGCGTGCGGCCGGGGGTGATCGCCTTCAACGTCGGCTACGGTCACTGGGGCTACGGCGCCAGCAACTATGGCGTCGGCGGCAAACGGATCGCCGGCGACAAGGTGCGACGCGCGGGCATCCATCTCAACCCGGTGATGCGGCGGGATCCGGACGTATGGCAGATGTCGCTGATGGACCTGGTCGGGGGCTCGGTGGTGTTCTTCAACACCCGGGCGCGGATCGAAAAAGTAGTCGCGAGGGAGATGGCGCATGCTTGACGACGGATTGCCCGAACGCGCCGCCGCCGCCGCGTGGCTGCTGCTTGCCCCGCCCGATCCCGCCCTGCTCGCCGCGCTGATGCCGCTGGCGGAGGCGCCACTCGACGCCGAGCGGTCGCGGCAGGATTTCTACGATTTCCTGTGCGTGACGCAGTCCGGCTGCTACATCCCGCCCTATGCGCATGTGCTGGCGCGAGGCGAGTGGAACGGCGAATACTGGCACTTCCCGCCGCCGCGCTACGACGGCGGGGACGCCTTGCGCCCGTGGTACGACGCGGCCGGGTTCGATCCGGCGTCCTTGCAGGCCGACCCGCTCATCGCGGGGGCCAACCGGCCGCTCGATCACGCTGGATTCGTCCTGGCGTTCCTGGCCGGGTTGCTGGAACAGGCGCGAGCGGAACCGGCCGGCACGATCGTGGTGCGTGGATTTGTTGCCGAGCACCTTGGCCCGTGGGTCGACCTGATGTCGGAACTTCTAGCGATGTCGGGCAGTCCATATATCGCCTTGGTGGGCGTCGGGCTGCACGAACTCGTTGCCGATATGCGGACCGAGTTCGCGCCGGCGGAGGCGTCGGCGGAGGAGGGGGTCGCGTGATCGCCCGGCGGCTTCTGCTCGGCGGCGCGGCGGCCGCGTTCGGCCTGCTGGCCCCGATGGCCGCGCGCGCGGCGGAGCCGCGGTGGGGTACCTTGCCGAAAGTAGCGCTGCGCTATCGCGATTATCCGCTCGGGGAGAAATCCTGCGTCACCTGTGCCCATTTCCTGCACGCCGGGGCGGCGGGCGGCGCCGCGCATTGCACGGTCGTCGCCGGGGTGGTCCAACCGAATGGCTACTGCATCGCCTGGCAGGATCGCAACCCATCCAACACGTGCTGACAGCGTGAGGCGCCGGCTGGCCGGACATCCAGGAGGAAAACGAATATGGCCAAATCTCGCCCGAGCCGAATGGAGCCGATCCTGCCATCAGGAGCCGCACGCTTGGCTGCGCGTTACCCCGCCCTGTGGCAGGCCTACGCCGAGCTTGGGGAACGTTGCGCTGAAGCGGGGCCCCTGGAACCGCAGGTGCGCCGGTTGGTGAAACTCGCGCTCGCCATCGGCGTGGGATCCGAAGGCGCAGTCCATTCGCACGTCCGTCGCGCCCTGGCCGAGGGCATTGAGCGCGTGGCGCTGGAACATGTGATGGCGCTATCCATCCCCATGATCGGACTACCGGCCGCAGTCCGGGCCATGACCTGGATCGACGATCTGACCCGCCCGGACGAGCCCCCGGCCCGCGATAAGCATGCCCGACGGGCGCGTGGAAAGGAGACCTTTCGGGCTGACGATAAATGAGGGAACCACGGCTTGGCTCTTTCCCTCGGGGATTCCGGGGCAGGGCGAGAGTGCGCAGGGATCGGCGAGTGGTCGATGAACGTGGCATCCCCCCGCGCTTCGAGGCACTCGATCCGGTTCTGGACGAGCAGGGACGGCAGCGCTCCGCCGGGGCCGAGGCGCATGCCGCAGGCCGTGGCGGAGTC
Source organism: Pseudomonadota bacterium (assembly GCA_021845555.1). Lineage (GTDB taxonomy): Bacteria > Pseudomonadota > Alphaproteobacteria > Acetobacterales > Acetobacteraceae > JAJZVS01. The sequence goes on along the minus strand of JAJZVS010000097.1, from coordinate 1,421 downwards.
TCGGCGGTTGAGCGCATTACCGGGGCCAGCGCGCAGCACCATCGGTCATGGCTTGGCCGGGCTCTGCGACTGGGCAGCCGCTGCCGTTGCGGCAGAGCCGCAGGCCAGCTGGCGGTCTCCGTCGATACCAAGAGGGGAGAACCGGTGGGTGATTTCCTGAACGCCGGCCGCCAAGCCGGTTATCGTGTCCGCGTCAGGCCTCGATCGCGACGGAGACGGTGACGGGATTGCGAATGATATCGAGCACCGGCGAGGTCTTCTGGACATACTCGCTGAGCGCCAGCAGCTTCTCGCGCGGCGCGTCGCTCTTGATGCGGCAGCTCACCCGGATATTCCGGTAGCCGGGCCGGACCGCGTCCGACAGACCGAGAAAGCCCTGCAGGTCGATGTCCCCCTCCAGGCGAAGGTTCATTTCCTCGATCCGAATCCCCTGCGCGGCGGCGTTGTACGCAAATCCAACCGCAAGACAGGAGGCGAGGCCGGCCAGCACGATCTCGACCGCGTTCGGCCCGGCATTGCTGCCAAGCAACACCGGCGGCTCGTCGCCCTCGAGCACGAACGGCGCGCTGCGACTGGTATCCTCGCTGCCGGCTCCGTAGAAACTCCGAATCCGGGTGCGGCTATGACCGCCATCCTTCCAGTCCGTCTCGGCCCGGAATTTGAAATCCGCCAGACTTGGCTGGGCTTTGATGGCGGCAACAGTGGCGAGAAGCTTGCCGACATCGACGCCGTTGATGGCTGGGGCGGATGTATCGCTCATCGGGGGTTCCTTCCATTGGTCAGAGCAAGTGGAGATTCGGACCGTGCCGCGGGCGATCGACTGCTGGGCAGGCACCGGCGTCGTACTCGCCAATCCCACGCTGTGGCGGCGGCCAACAGGGCGAAACTGACGATTTCCAAGGTTCTGTCGTAGCGGACGAGCATCGCCCAGGCGATCAGCGCAAAGCCAGACAGGGCGAGGACAAACGGCGCCGGTCGCCGATGACGGCGCAGGCCAAACGCGATCCCGACCGCGGTGAGACCGGCGAGGACGACGATCACCCCGGCCCACGCTGCCGCATTGATTGCCATCGAGACGCCCAGCACCGAGAGGAGCCCAACCAGAGCGAGGGTTCCATAACAAGCGAGCAGCGCCGCCACCAGGCTGACCACGGCGAACCATCGGCCGCCTCCTTGCGACGGCATCAGCGGCCTGCCGCCCGGCGCGCCGGTGGATGGCTCTCCCCCACCGCCAGCGCGATCCACAGCCCCGACAGTGCCACCAGCACCGCGGTGCCCCACATCGCCGGCACCACCCCGCCACCCCATTCCGCCACCGCGCCGAGCAACAGGGCGCCAATCGCGTAGCCGGTGTCGCGCCAGTACCGGTAGGTGCCGAGCGCCCGCCCACGCCACAGCGGCGGCGCCAGGTCGGCCATGGC
>JAJZVS010000096.1 GCA_021845555.1 Pseudomonadota bacterium | reverse complement strand
CCGATCTCGCATGTCAGACCGGCGCGCCTTCGATCATCTCGCCGAAGCGCTTGAAGGACGTGCCATCCCAGCGGGCGAGTTGCATCGCCCGGATCGGGTGGTAGTTGGTCGGGCTGGTGTTCACCGTGATGCCCGGCAGCAGCACCGGCACCGCCAGCTTCTTGAGGTTGGTCACCTGCTTCATCACGTTGGCGCGCGAGAAATTGCCGCCGCACTGCTCCAGCGCTTTCCACATCGTGTAGCTGGCGCCGTAGCCGGCGACGTAGCCGCCGTCGGTGATGTCGCCGCCGGGGACGTATTTCGCCATGAAGGCGCGGAACTCCTTCATGCCCGGATCGTTGTCCCAGGTGGGATCGGTGGTGTCCTTCAGATAGAGCGCGCTCAGCATGCCGATCGCGCTTTGCTCCCCGGCCGGCTTGATGACGGACCCGACCGAGATCGAGACGTTCGTCATGAAGAACATCGGCTTCCAGTTGAGGCTGTGCACCTTGCGGATCGCCTGGGCGGCGAACTTGGGGGTGGCGGCCACCAGCAGGACATCGGCGCCCGCTGCCTGCAGCTCGGTGATCTGCGAATCGATGGTGGGGTCGGTCACCTCGTAGGACAGCGACTTGACGACATGCTTGCTCCAGGTCTTGCCGAGCACGTCGCGCACGCCGTTCGGATAGTCCTTGCCGAAATCATCGTTCTGGAACAGGATCCCGAGCTTGGCGTTCGGTTTCTCCTTCAGCATGTACTTCGTGTAGATCTGGGCTTCGGTGCGGTAACTCGGCTGCCAGCCGATGGTCCAGGGGTACTGCTTGTAGTTGCCCCATTTGTCCGCCCCGGTGGCGACGAACAGCTGCGGCACCTTCTTGTGGTTGCAGTAGCGCTCGATCGCCGAGTTGGTCGGCGTGCCCAGGGGGTTGAACAGGAAGTCCACCTTGTCCTGCTCCACCAGGCGGCGCACCTGCTCCACCGTCTTCGGCGGGCTGTAGCCGTCATCGTAGGAGATGAAGTCGATCTTGTGGCCGTGCACGCCGCCCTGGTCGTTGACCATCTTGAAGAACGCGGCGTCTGCCTTGCCGACCACGCCATAGGCGGAGGCCGGGCCGCTGTAGGGCATGGTGTTGCCGATCTTCAGCGTGGTCTTGGTCACCCCCGGCGTTGCCGCCCGGGCGCGCGGGGCGGCCGTTGCCGCTGCCGCGGCCAGGGCGCCGGTCAGGGCGGTGCGTCTGCTGATCGTCATGAACGTTTATCCTCCGTTTTCTGGGTCCCCGCAGCGTTTGCCTGCCGGGCGCCGTATCCAGCCTGCACGCCGGGGGGATCGGACTCAACCCCAGGCTTGCGAGAGACCCCGGCCGGGGGTTCCATCTCCCCGGGGCGGGTCGCGCTGCAAGGCAAATGTAAGAGATTCGTTAAAAAATATGGGGTGCCGCGAAAAATAAGACGTTTTAGGCTGGCGGGAGCGTTCGGCGTACGGTATGGCTTTAGAGGCGGACAGGACGTCCGTGTGCGTCCAGCAAGGCGGCAGAAAGGCATGCAAGTACGGGAGATCGAAGCCGCCCTCAACAGCGCATGGATCGAGCCACGCTACCAGCCGATCGTCCGCCTGGCCGACGGCGTACCGGTTGCGGTCGAAGCGCTGGCGCGGCTCAATCATCCCAGCCTCGGCCTACTGGGGGCGGGGCGGTTCGTGCCGCAGATAGAGCTCGCGGGCCTGGCCGGCGAGCTCACCGAACAGATCGCCGCCACCACCTTCGCGGATATCGCCGCGGTCGATCCCGGGCCGGCGGGGCTTGCCGTCGGTATCAACGTACCGCTCGACCTGTTGCTGCTGCCGAGCACGCTCGCGCGGCTGGAAGCCCGGCGGGAGGCCGCCGGCCTGGAACCCGGCCGGGTGGTCGTCGAGCTAACCGAAAGCCAGCCGGTCGAGGAAATCGATCGCCTCGGCCGCGTGCTCGAGCAACTGCGCCGCGCCGGCTACCGCGCGGTGATCGACGATGTGGTGCCGGCCATGAGCTATCTGCCGAAGCTGCTCGATCTGCCGTTCACCGGCCTGAAGCTCGACGGCGGGCTGGTCCGGATGACGGGCCAAAGCACGACCGCGCACCGCTTCGCCGCCGCCATCGTCGCCGCGGCGCGCCGGCACGGGCTGACCGTCACCGCCGAGGGGATCGAGGACAGCGCGGATTGGACCCGCATGCTGTCCCTCGGCGCCGATCAGGCGCAGGGATTTCTGGTCGCCGAGGCCATGGAAGCGGCGCATCTGGCCGCCTGGCGGCTGCTCTGGGCGGCCTCCTCGCACGCCGAGACGGCCGCCGCCGCAGGTACCGCCGTCCTCACAAATTGACGGCGTCGCCGGTCCAGACCGCGCGATAGAGCGCCACGATCTCGGCGGCCTCCGGCACCCGCGGGTTGTTGGCCGGGCTGCCGGACGCCAGCGCCTGCTCGGCCATCAACGCCAGCTTCGCCTGCCAGTCGGCTTCCCGGATCCCGAACGCGGCCGGCGTCGGGACGGCGAGTTCCCGGTTCAGCGCCTCCAGTCCCGCCACCAGCTTCGCCGCCGCCGCGCCGTCGGCCTCGTTCGTCGCCGCGAAGCCGATCCGGCGCGCCGCCTCGGCATAGCGGGCCTCGGCGCCGGGCAGCGAGTAGCGCGTCAGCGCCGGCAGCAGCATCGCGTTGGACAGGCCGTGCGGGACGTGGAAATGCGCCCCGATCGGCCGCGACATCCCGTGCACCAGCGCCACCGAGGCGTTGGAGAACGCCAGCCCCGCCTGGGTCGCGCCGAGCATCATCCCCTCCCGCGCGGCGGCGTTGCGCGGCTCGCGGTAGGCGGTGCGCAGATGCGTGCCGATCAGCGCCATCGCCGACAGGGCGAAGGCGTCGGAGAACGGGTTGGCGCGCTTGGAGACATAGGCCTCCAGCGCGTGGGTCAGGCTGTCGATGCCGGTATCGGCGGTGGTGCGGGCCGGCACGGTGAAGGTGAGCTCGTAATCGACGATGGCGGCAAGCGGCAGGGCGCCCAGACCCGCGATCAGCATCTTCTCGTCGCGTTCGGTGTCGGTGATCACGGTGAAGCGGGTGCACTCGCTCCCCGTTCCGGCGGTGGTGGGGATGGCGAGCACCGGCACCGCGCCGTGGTCGGCTGCGGCGGGCGCCTTGAAGTCGCGCATCTTTGCCTGCGTGCCGTCGGCCGCGCCCGCCAGGATCGCCATCGCCTTGGCGGTGTCGATCGGCGAGCCGCCGCCGAAGCCGATCAGGCAGTCGTAGCTGCCGCGCGACATCATCCCGACGCCGGCCTCCACCACCGTGTCGGTGGGGTCGGAGACGGTGTCGCTGAACACGCCGGCCGCGATGCCGGCTGCCGCCAGCGGGTCGAGGCAGCGGGCGATCAGCCCGGTGGCGACCATCACCGGATCGGACACCACCAGCGGGCGCGAGAGGCCGAACTTGCCGAGCAACGCGGGCAGCTGGCGCACGGCGCCGGCGCCGATCAGGATCTGGCGGGGCGCGGCGAAGGTGGCGGCAACGGTGGTCATGGCGGCGTTTCCTGTGCTTTCTGAACCGGCGGGGCGGAGAGTAGAATGACCGCCGGCGGAAGTCTCGCCCCCGCGCGTGTCGCGGCGTCGGTCGGGCGATGGCGTGATGGGCGAGGCCGCCCCAAGGGGAAGCACGATGGTTCACGATCCGACCCGGGCCACGGCCTGGTCCGGCCCGACCGTGGCGGGGGATACCGACAAGGCGGCGCTCTACCGATCGTTGCGCGCTGATCTGCGGGCGCTGCTGGAGGGCGAGAGCGACCCGCTCGCCAACGCGGCCAACGCGGCGGCGGCGCTGTTTTACAGTCTTCCAGATTTGAATTGGGCCGGGTTCTACGTGCTGCGGGGCGGGGAGCTGGTGCTCGGCCCGTTCCAGGGCAAGCCGGCCTGCATCCGCATCCCGCTCGGCCGCGGGGTTTGCGGCACCGCCGCGGCCGGGCGGCGCAGCATCCTGGTGCCGGACGTGACCGCCTTCCCTGGCCATATCGCCTGCGACGCGGCCTCGCGCGCCGAACTCGTCGTGCCGGTCCTGGAGGAAGGGGCGCTGTGCGGCGTGCTCGACCTCGACAGCCCGCTGCCGGGGCGCTTCGATGCCGCGGATCAGGCGGGGTGCGAGGCGCTCGCCCGGCTGATCGCGCCGGCGATCGCCTTGCTGGCGCGGTCCTGATCGCGCTTTCGCCGGTTCTTTTTTTTCGCGAGGCCCGCATGTCCGATCCGCTCTCCCCGCCGTCCGGCCTCCTTCGCCCGCAGAGTGCCTGGGGGTGGTCGGTGGCGTTCGGCCTGCTGCTGATCCTGCTGGGTGCCTTCGCCTGGTTCGACGTGGTGGCGACGACGCTGGCCGGGACGGTGCTGATCGGCGCGGCGCTGCTGGTGGGCGGCGCCCTGCAAGTGCTGCACGCGCTGCTCGACCGCGACTGGGCGGTGCATCTGCTGCATCTGATGGCGGGCGTGCTGTACGGGATCGGCGGGCTGGTGATCATGCTGGAGCCGATCCAGGGGTCGGTCGTGCTGACCCTGATCCTGGCGGGCGTGCTGATCGCCGGCGGCGCTTTCCGGATGGTGATCGCGGTCCGCCACTGGCATCTGGGCGGGGCGGGGCTGCTGCTGATCGGCGGGTTCGTCAGCCTGGGCGTGGGGGTCGGGCTCTACCTGACGCTGCCGTGGTCGGGGCTGTGGGTGCTGGGCACGCTGATCGCGGTGGAGCTGATCGTGCACGGCGCGGCGTGGTTCGAGTTCGGACTGGCGCTGCGGCGGATGGGGCGGGACTGATCGCGCCACGCGGTCAGATCTGCACGCTCTGCACCGCTTCCTCGAGCTCCTGGAAGCTCGGCATGTATTCGTTCGGCACCATCTTGCGCCCGGATTCCACGCTCACCTGCGGCGCGTTGCCGTGCAGATGCGTGACCAGCACGGCGCGGATCACCTCGTAGTATTTGGCCTCCTCCGCGACGATCGCGCCCAGGCGCGCGGCCAGCGGCGCCGCCAGCCCATAGGCCAGCAGCACGCCGAGGAAGGTGCCGGTCAGCGCATCGCCGATCATGCCGCCCAGCACTTTCGGCGGCTGGTCGATATGCCCCATCGTCTTGATCACCCCCAGCACCGCCGCGACGATGCCGAGCGCGGGCAGCGCGTCCGCCATCGATTGCAGCGCGTGCGAGCCGTGCATCTCCTCGGCCAGGGTCTTCTTGAGCTCGCGCGCCATCACGTCTTCGATCTGGTTGGGATCGTCGGCGTTCATCCCGACGATCCGCAGATAGTCGCAGATCATCGTCCGCGCGAAGGTGTTGGCCAGGACCTTGGGGAATTTCTGGAATGCGGCACTCTCGTCGGGCTTCTCGATATGCGCCTCCAGCGCCATCGGCCCCTTGGTGCTGGCCAGACGGACCAGCAGGAACAGCAGGCTGAGCAGCTCGAGATAGTCCGATTTGTGGAAGCGTGATCCCTTGAAGGTGCGGCCGATGCCGCCCAGCGTGTGCTTCACCTCGTGAATGCTGTTGGCCATCAGGAAGGTGCCGATCGCCGCCCCGCCGATACTCATCAGCTCGAACGGCAGCGCGTCCGCCAGCGCGGCGATGCTGCCCCCGGTGATCAGGAAGCTGCCGAAGACGCAGACGATCAGGAACGCGAACCCGCCGATCGTCAGCATCGCGTGCTCCTACAGCGCGGCCGGACCGGGGGTGGCGGGGACCGGGACCGAGAGGACCCGGGGGGCGGGATGGGCGGGGACCGTGGCCCGCACCGCGGCCGGGGTTGCGGCCGGTCCGGCGGCGTTAGGCGCGGCGGCGTTGGGGGTGGCGGCGGTGGCGGGGCGGCGCAGCACCAGAATGGAGATGCGCCGGTTCGCCGGTGCCAGCGGGTCGCGCGGCAGCAGCAGGTCCCGATCCCCATGCCCCGTGATCGCCTGGAAGCGCGGGTCGGGCAGTCCCGCCGCGGTCATCACCTGTCGCGCCGCGTTCGCCCGCGCCGCGGACAGATCCCAATTGGTCAACCCTGGCCCGGGAAACGGCGCGGCATCGGTGTAGCCGGAGATCCGCACCGGCCCGGCCAGTCGCGCCAGCACCGGGGCGATCCGGCCGAGCAGCAGCCGCGCGGGCGCGGTGGGGATGGCGGAGCCGCTGGCGAACATCGCCTGGCGGCGCGAATCCAGCAGCTGGATGCGCAGCCCGCGCGGGGTGATGTCGATCGCGACCTGGCTGGCGATCGCGGCCAGCGCCGGGTCGGCGCGTACCAGCCGCTCGATGGTCCGCTTGGCCGCGGCGAAGGCGGCGGGCGGGGCGGAGGCAGGCGTCGCGGCCGCGGCCGGCGGGGGCGGAACAGCGGGGGCCGCCGGACCCGCGCCTGGCGGCGGCGGGGTGAGCGGCACCGGCCGGGCACGCGCCGCCGCGCCGGCCGACGGCAATGGCCCTGGCGTGTCGCCTGCCCCATCCTGCGCCCCGCCCCCGCGCGGCGCGTGCGGGTTGGGCGGATGGGGCTGCGGCGCGGGATTGCTCAGCACCGGGTGCAGCCCCTGGGTGATCTGGACGGCGCCGCGGTCGGAGACCATCGCCCCGTTCTCGAACGCGGTCTTGCCACCGAACGGCTTGCCGGTGCCCGAGGAATTATGGCTCATGAGGTTCGTCGGGCTGAAGTAGTCCGCCAGACCCTTGCGCTGATCCTCGGTGGTGGCGTTGATCAGCCACATCACCAGGAAGAACGCCATCATGGCCGTCACGAAATCGGCATAGGCCACCTTCCAGGCGCCGCCGTGATGGCCGCCGCCGCTGCTTTCTTCCCGCCGGATGATGATCGGGCGGGCCTTGCCGTTGCCGCTACGTTCGCTCTTTGCCATGCGCGGCAGACTGGCGCGGATTTGCTTAACCCGATGCTAATCGTGCCCAGGCGCCGCCCGATTTCCCGCGCCCGTGTCGGGTCCGGGCTTGCGGCCCAGCGGCGGAGCAACAATAGTGCGTCTCTTCGCCACCCCACGACATTCCAGGAACCGGCCACGGCCGGGCGCAGCACGCAGATGAAATCCCTGCCCGCCGAGGTCCAGGTTCTGGACGCGATCGATCGCCGCATCCTGGCCGAGTTGCAGGCCGACGGGCGCATCACCAACGTGGAACTGGCCCGCCGCGCCGGCATCTCCGCGCCGCCGTGCCTGCGCCGGGTGCGCCGGCTGGAGGAGGCCGGGGTCATCCGCGGCTACCACGCCGATTCCAATCCGCAAAAACTCGGTTGGGAGATCACCTTCTTCGCCATCGTCGGCCTGGACAGCCAGAAGGAGGCGGTGCTGGCGGCGTTCGAGCAGGTGGTGGCCGGCTGGCCGGAAGTGCGGGAGTGCCACATGATCCGCGGCGGCGGCGATTTCCTGCTCAAGCTGGTGGCACGCGACACCTCGCATGAGAACCAGCTCACACAGAAGCTGACCGGCCTGCCGACGGTGGCGCGGGTGCAGACCTTGCAGACGATCCGCACCAGCCGGTCGCTGGCCGGGGTGCCGCTCTAACCGCGCCGGCCGGGGACGTCGTCCCCATAACTTGCCGCGCCGATCGCCGCCGCGACCCGGCGCATCGGTCCGGTCCAATCCCCCGGCCGCTCCTGGCGGAAGATGCGCATGCGCGGATACCACGGGCTGTCCGTGCGCCCGCTCAGCCAGCGCCAGCAGCTGTCGTAACGATCGAGCAGAAATACCGGCGTGCCCATCGCGCCGGCCAGATGCACCACCGCGGTATCCACGCTCACCACCAGATCGAGGCCGGCGATGAGCGCCGCGGTGTCGGCGAAGTCGCGCACTTCCGCCATCGGATCGCACAGCGTGAGGCCCCGGGGCGGGCAGGCGGCCTCGGCGGCCGACGGGCCGGCTTGCAGGCTGACGAACCGCGCGCCCGCCAGCCTGGCGAGCGGCGCGAAATCCGCCAGCGACGCGCTGCGCCGCCGATCCAGCGTGGCGAAGCCCGGCAGCCACGGCCGCGCCTGCCCTGCCCAGACTAGGCCGACGCGCGGCGTGCCGCCACCCGACGACGGCCGCAGCCGTGCCGCCCAGGCCGCGACCAGGGTGGGATCGGCGGCGAGATAGGGCACCGCGGCCGGAATGCTCTCCAGCGTAGTGGCGAAGGCGCGCGGCAGGCTGAAGAACGGGCAGTGGAAATCATGCGCCGGCAGCGGCCCCGCGAGCGGCACCACCGGGGCGAGCGGGGCCAGCAGCCGCATCAGCGGCGGCGGCAGGGCCAGGATCACCCGCGCCCCGCGCGCGGCCAGCAGCGGCGCGTAGCGCACGAACTGGATCGTGTCGCCGAAGCCTTCCTCATGTGTCAGCAGGATGGTCCGCCCTCGCAGATCCCCCGCCGCCGCCAGGTCAGGCAGCAGCCGCTCGGGCGGCAAAGGCGTGTGGCCGGGCAGGCGCAGCCGCCATTCGTAGTCCACCCATGCCTCGGTGAACCGCCCGGCGTGCAGCAGCGCCACGGCCCGGTTGACGCGGATCTGCGGCGCCTCCGGCGCGCGGGCCACCGCCTCGTCGTGCGCGGCGAGCGCCGCGTCGAACCTTGCCTCGGCGCGCAGCATCATGCCGAGGTTGGACCAGCCGTCCGCCGGGCCGGGATCGCGCGCCACCGTGGCGCGGAAGGCTTCAGCCGCGGCGGCGAAGTCGTCCTGCTCGGCCAGCGCGAGGCCGCGCAGGTGATGGGCGGCGGCGCTGGCGTCGGCGGGGTCGAGCGCGGCAAGCGCCGCGTCAGCGTCCCCGGCTTCCAGCAGGTGCCCGGCAAAGCCGCGTCGCAGCGCCGCATCCGCCGGGGCAAGCGCCAGCGCGGCGCGATACTGCGCGCTCGCCTGGTCCGCCCGGCCGAGGCGGCGGAGCAGGGCAGCGAGATCGTGGCACGGATGCGCGCACTCGGGCCGCGTGTGGGCGACCTCGTCGAGCAGCGCCGCGGCGGCCTCGGTCTCTCCGGCCGCGCCGCGCGCGAGGCCGAGCAGCAGTCGCGCCTCGATATCCGCCGCGTCGTCGGCCAGCAGCGCGGCGGCGGCGGCAGCGGCCGCAACGAAACGCCCGGTCTCCAGCGCGCGGAGCGCGTCGCCCAGGCGGGGAACTCGATCCGGAACCACTTGCCTGCGGCGCCTCCGCGCGAACGAACCGCTCGGGAATAGTGGGCGCGGGTTAACCGCGGATGAAGCCGCCGGCCGGGCGCTTCCGGTTGGCCGGACTTTGCCGTCTAATCGCCGGGGCCGCGCGCCCGCACCCGTCCATCCGGATCGGCCTCGGCGCGCGGCACGGCAGGACAGCACGGGGCAGGGCATGACCGAGGTCGATATCGTCGTGATCGGCGCCGGGCTGGCCGGCCTCGGCGCCGCCGCCGCGCTGCGCGCCGCCGGCACCCGCGCGCTGGTGTTGGAAGCCGCGCCGCGCATCGGCGGGCGGGCGCACACGCTGCATCCCGCCGCACTCGGCGGCGCCTGGTTCGACGCCGGCGCGGTCTGGCTGCACAGCGCCGAGCGCAACCCCTTGGTGCCGATCGCCGAAGCCGCCGGGGACACGCTGCTGCGCAGCGACGAACTCCGCCAGGAACGCACCTTCGTCGGCACCCGCCCCGCCACCGCGGCCGAACAGGCCGCCTACGACACCGCGTGGGACCGCTTCGCCGCCGCCGCCGCCCCACTGCTGGCGCCCGGCCAGCCGGACGTGCCGCTCGCCGAGGTCGCGCGCCGCATCCCCGACGACCCCTGGGCGGTCACGGTCGAGACCTGGGAAGGCCCGGTGATCTGCGCCGTCGATGCCGACGCGTTCAGCCTGCGGGACTGGCACCGCAACCAGCTGACCGGCAGCAACCTGGTGCCCGAGGGCGGCATCGGCGCCTTCGTGGCCCGCCGCCTCGGCACCGGGCTCGACATCCGGCTGGGCACGCCGGCCACCAGGATCGCCTGGGGCGGGACCGGCGGGCGAGTGGCGGTGACGACGCCCTCCGGCACCGTGACCGCGGGGGCGGCGATCGTCACCGTTTCCACCGGCGTGCTCGCCGCCGGGGCGATCGAATTCGCCCCGGCCCTGCCGGCCTCGGTGCAAGGGTGCGTTGCCGGCCTGCCGATGGGGTTGGCGCTCAAGGTGGTGCTGCGCGCCACCGGGCCTGACCGGCTCGATCTGCCATCGCATTGTTCGCTCGATCGCCGGATCGGGCGGAGCGGCGAGCCGGCGATGATGTTCCAGTGCTGGCCGTTCGGGCGCGACTACGTGCAGGGCTGGGTCGGCGGCACGCCGGCCTGGGAGCTGGCGCGCGCGGGGGAGGGGGCGGCGGCGGATTTCGCGCGCGCCGAACTGCGCCGACTGTTCGGCGGTCGGGTCGATGCGCTGTTCGCCGGACCGCCGGCGCTGGTGACGCATTGGGACGCCGATCCGCTGATCCGCGGGGCCTATGCCTACGCTCGCCCCGGCGCGGCGGACGCCCGCGTGCGCCTGGGCGAGCCGCTTTCCGACGGGCATCTGCTGTTCGCCGGGGAGGCGTGCCACGACGGGCTGGCCGGCACGCTGGCCGGGGCGTGGATCAGCGGCCAGCGGGCCGCCGCGCTGGCCCTCACCGCGACGGGAGCAGGGCGATGACCGGGCTGTTGTTCTGGCGCGGGCCCCGCATCCCGGTGATCGAGCTGCACGGGATGATCGCGCCGCGCCTGGGCCAGCTCAATATCCGCGCGCTCGGCCCGCTG
>JAJZVS010000095.1 GCA_021845555.1 Pseudomonadota bacterium | reverse complement strand
CGCCGCCGCCGGCGCAGGCCCTGCGGTTGAAACCGGGCGAGCCGGTCGCGGTGCGCCCCGCGCCTGCGCCCGGCCCTGCGCGATGACCACGCTGGCGATCGACGTCCATGACCTCGCCAAGAGCTTCGGGCCGCGCAAGGTGATCGAAGCCCTCAGCCTTGCGGTGCCGGAGGGCGAGGTGTGCGGCTTTCTCGGCGGCAACGGCAGCGGCAAGACCACCACCATCCGCATGCTGTGCGGCCTGCTGCGCCCGGATTCCGGCTCCGGCACCTGCCTCGGCCACGACCTGCTGACCGAGGCCGCTACCATCAGGCTGCAGATCGGCTACATGACGCAGCGCTTCAGCTTCTACGGCGACCTGACGGTGGCGGAGAACCTGGACTTCGTCGCCCGGCTGTATGCGATCCCCGACCGTCGCGCCGCGGTCGGCGCGGTGCTGGAACAGATCGGGCTGGCGGACCGCGCCACCCAGCTCGCCGCCGAGCTTTCCGGCGGTTGGAAGCAGCGCATGGCGCTCGCCGCCTGCATCCTGCACCGCCCGCGCCTGCTGCTGCTCGACGAACCCACCGCCGGGGTCGATGCCAAGGCGCGGCGCGAATTCTGGGACATGATCCACGAACTCGCCGCCGACGGCATGACAGTGCTGGTCTCCACCCACTACATGGACGAGGCGGAGCGCTGCGCGCGCGTGGTCTATCTCGCCGGCGGCAGGCTGGTGGTGCAGGGCACCGCGGCCGAGGTGGTGCGCGCCGCGCATCTGGTGACGTTCGAGGCGACCGGCGCGGGAGTCGAACGCGCGGTGCGCGTGATCCGGGCCCTGCCGGGGGTGGAGACGGCGGCGGTGTTCGGCCGGGCGCTGCGCGTTGCCGGCACCGATCGCGCCGCGCTGCAAGCCGCGCTGGCCACGCCCGCGGCGGCGCAGCTGACCTGGCAGGAGGTCGAACCGCGGCTCGACGACGTGTTCATCCACATGCTGCGCGAGCAGGAGGAACAACCGTGAACAGCGGATTTTCCCTCGCCCGGTTCGGCGCCATGCTGCGCAAGGAATCGCTGCAGATGCGCCGCGACCGCGGCACCGTCTGGCTCACGGTGATGCTGCCGCTGATCCAGCTGTTCCTGTTCGGCTTTGCGATCAACACCAATCCGCGACACCTGCCGACCGCGATCGTCTCCGCCGATCACTCGATCTACGAGCGCAGCCTGGTCAGCGCGCTCGCCAATACGAAATATTTTGCGCTCCGCCCCTACCCGGATGCGAAGGCGGCCGATGAGGCGCTGGCGCGCGGGGACGTGCTGTTCGTGCTGGAAATCCCCCCCAATTTCGCCCGCAGCGTCGATCGCGGCAACCGCCCGGACCTGCTGATGGACGCCGACGGGTCGGATCCCACCGCGATCGGCAACGCCACCGCCGCCCTGCTGGCGCTGAACGCCTCCGCGCTCACCCGCGACCTGCCGCCCAACCTGCGCGCGCCGGCCCCCGCCCCGCCGTTCGGCATCGTGCTGCACGCGCGCTACAACCCCGAGCAGGTCACCGCGCTCAATATCGTGCCGGGGCTGATGGCGACGATCCTGACCATCTCCACCCTGGTGATGACCTCGCTCGCCATCACGCGCGAGCGCGAGGCGGGCACGATGGAGAACCTGCTGGCGATGCCGGTGCGGCCGGTGGAGGTGATGCTGGGCAAGATCATCCCCTATGTCGGCCTCGGCTACGTGCAGATCGCGCTGATCCTGGCGATGGCGGTCGGCGTGTTCGGCGTGCCGGTGCGCGGCTCGGTGCTGCTGCTGCTGCTGGCGATGGGGCTTTATATCGCCTGCAATCTTGGCATGGGATTCGCCATTTCCACCATGGCGCGCACCCAGATGCAGGCGCAGCAGCTGGCGCAGTTCGCCTTCCTGCCGTCGATGATGCTGTCGGGCTTCCTGTTCCCGTTCGCCGGCATGCCGCTCTGGGCCCGCGCGATCGGCGAGCTGCTGCCGATCACTCATGCGCTGCGCATCGCCCGCGGCATCCTGCTCAAAGGCAACGGCTGGGCGGAAATCCTGCCCGACCTCTGGCCGATGGCGCTGTTCGCGGTCATCATTGGGATCATCGCGGTGCGGATGTATCGCGAGACGCTGGACTGACCCTTGCCCACAGGAGACCCGCCGGTGCCCGAGAGCGACCCTGTCCCCCCGCCGCCGCCGGCGCTGCTGCCGCCCGGCATCCGCTCGCGCTTCATCGATGGCGTGAACGGGCTGCGCGTGCATCTGCTGGAGGCCGGGTTCGAGACGCCGGGCCGGCCGGCGGTGCTGCTGCTGCACGGTTTCCCCGAACTTGCCTGGTCCTGGCGCAAGGTGATGGGACCGCTGGCGGCGGCGGGGTTCCATGTGATCGCGCCCGACCAGCGCGGCTACGGCGCCACCAGCGGGTGGGACCGGCGCTACGACGGGGACCTGGCGTCGTTCCGGATCCTGAACCTGGTGCGCGATACGCTGGGGCTGGTGTCCGCGCTGGGGCTGCGCGCGGTCGCTTCGGTGGTGGGGCATGATTTCGGCTCCCCGGTCGCCGCCTGGTGCGCGCTGGTGCGCCCCGACGTGTTCCGCTCGGTGGTGCTGATGAGCGCGCCGTTCGCCGGGCCGCCGGCGCTGCCGTTCGACACCGCGAACGGCGTGGCGCCGACGGGGGAGGACCCGGGCGCGATCCATGCCGCGCTGGCCGCGCTGTCGCCGCCGCGCAAGCACTACCAGTGGTACTATTCCACCCGCGCGGCGGATGCGGACATGCGCCTCTGCCCGCAGGGCGTGCATGATTTCCTGCGCGCCTACTACCACATGAAAAGCGCCGACTGGCCGGGCAACCATCCCGCCCCGCTCGCCGCCTGGACCGCGGCGGCGCTGGCGAAACTGCCCACCTACTACGTGATGCACGGCGACCGGACGATGGCGGAGACGGTGGCGCCCGAGATGCCCTCGGCCGCCGCGATCGCCGCCTGCCCCTGGCTGACCGAGGCGGAACTCCGCGTCTATAGCGACACCTACGCGCGCACCGGCTTCCAGGGCGGGCTGCAATGGTACCGCTGCCGTACCGAAGGCGTGGGCCTGGCGGAGGCGGAGGTGTTCTCCGGCCGCACCATCGACGTGCCGTCGATGTATCTCGCCGGCGCCAGCGACTGGGGCGTGTACCAGGTGCCCGGCGCGTTCGAGCGGATGCAGGGCGACGCCTGCACGCGGATGCTGGACTGCCGCCTGATCGACGGCGCCGGACATTGGGTGCAGCAGGAGCAGCCCGGGGCGGTCAGCGCCGCGCTCGCGGCCTTCCTTGACCGGATCGGCACCGATCGGGTCTGCTGAGCCCGCGGAAGAGGGAACGCCCGACGATGAACACCGACCTTGCGATCGCCCGCGCCACGCAACTGCGCCCGATTGCCGAGATTGCCGCCAAACTCGACATCCCCCCCGAGGCGCTGGAACCCTATGGCCGCTACAAGGCCAAGGTCGGCTTCGACTTCGTGCGCGCGGCCGAAGCCCGCCCGGACGGGGCGGTGGTGCTGGTGACCGGGATCAGCCCCACCCCGGCGGGCGAGGGCAAGACCACCACCACCGTCGGCCTCGGCGACGCGCTCAACCGCATCGGCGTGCGCGCCGCGATCTGCCTGCGCGAACCGAGCCTGGGGCCGAGCTTCGGCCAGAAGGGCGGGGCCGCCGGCGGGGGACATGCGCAGGTGGCGCCGATGGAGGAGATCAACCTTCACTTCACCGGCGATTTCCACGCAATCACCGCGGCCAACAACCTGCTGGCGGCGATGATCGACAACCACCTCTATTGGGGCAACGCGCTCGGCCTGGATGCGCGGCGCATCACCTGGCGGCGGGCGATGGACATGAACGACCGCGCGCTGCGCGGCATGGTGGTGGGCCTCGGCGGACATGCGAACGGGTTTCCGCGCGAGGGCGGGTTCGACATCACCGTCGCCTCCGAGGTGATGGCGGTGTTCTGCCTGGCGCGCGATCTGGACGCGTTGCAGGAGCGGCTGGGACGCATGGTGATCGGCCAGGCGCTGGACGGGCGGCTGGTGACGGCGCGCGACCTGAAGGCGGACGGCGCGATGGCGGCGCTGCTGCGCGACGCGCTGCAACCGAACCTGGTGCAGACGCTGGAGGGATCGCCGGCGTTCGTGCACGGCGGGCCGTTCGCCAATATCGCGCACGGCTGCAATTCATTGATGGCAACACGGCTGGCGATGAAGCTCGCCGATGTGGTGGTGACCGAGGCGGGGTTCGGCGCCGATCTGGGGGCGGAGAAGTTCCTCGACATCAAATGCCGGGTCGGTGGGCTACGGCCGTCGGCGGCGGTGGTGGTCGCCACCGTGCGGGCCTTGAAGATGCACGGCGGGGTGGCGCGGGCCGATCTGGGGCGGGAGGATGTGGCCGCGGTCAGCCGCGGAGTGGCGAACCTGGCGCGGCATGTGGAGAACCTGGGCAAGTTCGGCCTGCCGGTGCTGGTGGCGCTGAACCATTTCACCTCCGACACCGAAGCGGAGATCGGCGCGGTGCGGGAGGCGATGGCGCAGCGTGGGGTGCGGGTGTTCCTGTGCACGCACTGGGCGGACGGCGGCGCGGGGGCGGAGGCGCTGGCCCGCGCGGTCGAGGAGGCGATCGCGCTGGGGGAGGCGCGGTATGCGCCGCTGTATCCGGACGGGATGGGGCTGGCCGACAAGCTGCGCACCATCGCCCGCGAGATCTACCGGGCGGCGGACGTTGCGATCCCCGATGCGGTGGGACGGCGGCTGGCGGCGTTCGAGGCGGCCGGGTTCGGGGGGCTGCCAGTCTGCGTGGCGAAGACGCAATACAGCTTCACCGCCGATCCCACGCGGATGGGCGCGCCGGAGGGGCATATCCTGCCGGTGCGCGAGGTGCGGCTGTCCGCGGGCGCGGGGTTCGTGGTGGCGATCTGCGGCGATGTGATGACCATGCCGGGGCTACCGCGGGTGCCGGCGGCGGAGGCGATCCGGTTGAATGGGGAGGGGTTGATCGAGGGGTTGTTTTAGCCCCCTATCCGCCCACCCCCGGATAACGCCACACCCGCGCCGGCTGCGCCGCCCCCTCCTCCACCGTCCACTGCGGCAGCGCGATCCCCGCCGCAACGTCGGCAAACACCATCCTTACCCGGGTCCCGATGCCGACGCGCCCCACCGCCTCCGGCGGGGCCAGCCGCCCGTCGGGCGTTACCAGGTTGCCCACCACCCGCAGCGCCTCATGCGGGGAAGGCGCGCCGTTCTGCGTATCCAGATCGACCAGCAGCACCAGATAGGGCGTGAACGGCTTGAACTGCGGCTGGATCGCGTGGTGCACCTCCGTATAGGAATGCACCGCCCCCTTCCCCTCCACCGGCGCCCAGGTCGCGCGCGGACTGGCGCACCACGGGCAGGCGGTGGTCGGCGGGTAGCGCAGCAGCGCACAATCGTCGCAGCGTTGCAGATGGAACGCGTGGTCCGCGCAGTGGCGGAAATAGTCCAGGTTCTCGTGGTCGAGATCGTCGATCTGCAACGACATCCCGAGATACTCGGCCGTGATCGCCATTCCCGCCTCCCTCACCCGCGCCGCATGACCATCGCCGAGCCGGTGCCCGGCATCGCCCAACCCAGATTGGCGGACACCTCGGCATTGCGCACCTGCCGGCAGCCGCCCTCGCGGTAGTCGTAGGTGTGAACCCGCTTGCCGTCCGGCCCGACGGGGCAGGAATCGTCCACGTCGTGGCGCAGCTGGCGCACGTTCTCGATCACCATGTTCATCCCATGCGTGTAGCCCTCGCACAGATGCCCGCCCGAGGTGTTGCTCGGCCGCCGCCCGCCGAGGCGGGTAATGCCGGAGGAGACATATTCACCCCCCTCCCCCTTCTTGCAGAACCCGTAGTCTTCCAGCTGCAGCAGGGTGGTGAAGGTGAAGGCGTCGTAGGCGCCGGTCACATCGACATCCTCCGGCCCGACGCCGGCGTTCGGCCACAGGATGTCCTTCGCATAGTGCCCCGCCACGGTGGAGATCGGCCCGTGCTGGTAGTGCATGTCGAGCCGCGGCTTGTTCACCCGCCCGGCCACGCCGCGGATCAGCGCCGGCGTGTGGCGCAGGTCGCGCGCCCGCTCGGCGCTGGTGACGACGATCGCGGTCGCGTTGTCGGTCTCCACGCAGCAATCGAGCAGATGCAGCGGCTTGCAGATGAAGCGCGAGGAAAGCACGTCCTCCACCGTGTAGCGCTTCTTGTAGAGCGCCTTCGGGTTGTTGGAGGCGTGTTCGGAATGCACCACCTTCACCATCGCCACCTGCTCCGGCGTGGTGCCGTAGTCGTGCATGTGGCGCATGAAAGTGGGCGCGAAGCTCTGCCCCGCGCTCTGCCAGCCATAGGCGCGCGAATGCAGCATATCGCCCACCACCGGCGGGGAGGACCGCACGCCGGTGCCGCCGATGCGCACCTGCGAATAGCCGTTCATGGACCGGAAGATCGCGACCGTCTTGCACATGCCGGCCTCGATCACGCCGATGGCGATGCCGATCAGCGCCTCGGTGGAGGAGCCGCCGCCGAACACGTCCATGTAGAAGTTCAGCCGGATGCCGAGATCGCCGGCGATCATCGGCGCGAAGGTGGAATCGCCGCTTTGATACGACAGCATCCCGTCCACGTCGCCCGGCTTCAACCCCGCATCCAGGATCGCGCGCCGCACCGCCGTGGTGCCCATCGCGCGGGTGGTCATGCCGGAGCCGCGCGTGTAGGGCGTCTCCCCCACGCCGACGATCGCGTATTTGTCGCGCAGGTATTTCGGCGTGGTGGCATCGGTGTCTGCGGGCAGCGGCATGGCGTCCTCCCCTTCTTGTGTCCGCGAGCCTGGACGACCGCCGGTTGGCGGTCACCGCGTCATCCCTGCGCGCGCTCCTCCCGCCACAGCGCAAGCGCCTCCTGCACCGGGCGGTCGGAGAAGCTGAACAGCACCGCCTCGGACCCCGCGCGGTGGGTATGGCGGTGCCAGGACGGGATCACGAACACGTCGCGCGGCTTCCAGCGGATCGTGATGTCGCCGACGAGGGTCTCGCCCTCGCCTTCCACCACGCTGAAGATGGTGCCGTCGGTAGCGCGATAGGGCGCGGTCGCGAAGCCCGCCGGCAGCAGTTGCAGGAATGCGCCGATGGTCGGCATCGCGTGCCCGCCGGTCGCCGGATTGACGTAGCGCAGCTTGTAGCCGTGGCAGGCATCCGGCGCGCCGTTGCGCGCCATCGTGGCCAGGGCCTCCCGCGAGCGCGCATAGGGGTAGCTGAACACCGGGGAGGCCGGCCCGCTCGGGCGCCAATCCACCGGCAGCATGTTCTGCCCGTAGCGCGCGGGGCTGTCGCCCGGCGGGCGGGTCACGCTCTGGCTGTCCGCGTTGGCGGGTTCGGCGAAGCTCGCGCTGAACAGTTTCAGGATCGGGATGTCGAGACCATCCAGCCAGACCATCGGCGTGGCGGTTTCGTTGCCGTGGTCATGCCAGCTCCAGGACGGGGTGATCACGAAATCGCCCGGCTGCATCAGCGCCCGTTCGCCGTCCACCGCGGTATAGGCGCCACGGCCCTCGACAATGAAGCGCAGCGCCGACTGGGTGTGCCGATGCGCCGGCGCCACTTCCCCGGGCAGGATCAGTTGCAGCCCGGCATAGAGCGAGGGGGTGATGGACGCCTGGCCCGGCATGCCGGGGTTTTCCAGGATCAGCACCCGCCGCTCGGCCTCCTTGGCGGTGATCAGCGCACCGGATTCCATGATGTAGGGACGCACCACCCCGTCGTAGTCCCAATGCGCCGGCACCGCGGCCGAGGCGGGGGTGCGGCTGACCAGGCTGTGCAGGCTCTCCCACAGCGGCGCGAGATTATGCGGCGCGAGGCGGTCGTAGAACGCCTGACGGTCGGCGGCGGGGGCGGTGTCGTTCATGGCGGTTCCTCCAGGGCCGGCAGTGTTCCGCCGCGGGCGGCCGGCGACAAGGGGGGTAGAGCTTGGACAAGGGCTGAATAGCGCACATGCCATATACGCGAACTCTGACATTCCGTGGCAATATGTCCTATATGGACTTGTGCCATAAAAATCGCGAAGGACATTCCCATGCCGCGAACCAGGATGACCGAGGGGGGCCGCATCGTGATTCCGGCCGAACTCCGCCGCGAACTGGCCCTGCAACCGGGCGACAGCGTGGTGCTGGACGTGGCCGACGGCGCACTCCGCGTGCGCCCGCTGCGCCGCGCGGTCGAACAGGCGCGCGGCCTGCTCCGCCAGTACCTGCCCACCGGGATCAGCCTCTCCGAAGAATTGATCCGCGACCGCCGCGAGGAAGCCGCGCGTGAATGAAGCGGCGCCCGCATTCGTGTTGGACGCCTCCGCGCTGCTCGCCCTGCTGCTGGACGAGACGGGGGCGGAGCGTGTGCTCGCCGCCCTGCCGCGCGGCCTGGTCAGCGCGGTGAACCTCTCGGAGGTGGTAGCCAAGCTGGCCGAACGCGGCGTGCCGGCGGCGGCGATCCGCACGGCGCTGGCCGGGATCGATCTCGACGTGCGCCCGTTCGACGCCGAAGCCGCCTACGTGGCCGGGGAATTGCGGGGGCAGTCGCGGCGCTACGGGCTGCCGTTCGGCGACCGGGCGTGCCTTGGGCTGGCCCGCACGCTCGGCGCGGTTGCGCTGACCGCCGATCGCGCATGGGTGGGCGCGCTGGAGGACGGGCCGGAGGTGGAGCTGCTGCGGTAGGCCCGGCTTGCGGCCTGCGTCAGCTCCCGATATCCGCTCGCCGCCGCGCCGCCGCGCCGTCGCGGCGCGCGGGGCAGGCGGCGGCCCCCTACCCCGCGGTCGTGCCGCCCGTCTTCCCGCCCGTCTTCCCGGCCGTCCGTCCCCGGCGGTTGCCCAGGCGTGTGGCGATCCGCTTCATGCGCCTGCGGATCTCCGCCTCGTCCGCCACCGCGGGATCGAAAGCGGCGCCCCGCCATTCGATCATGTCCGCATGCTCCGGGTGCGCCGGGTTGGCGATCGCTTCCAGATAACGGGCATATCCCCATGGGCCGCCGACATCCTCGGGCGGGCAGGCCCGCTCGGCGCGCAGCAGGTGCGGGTACGCGATGTCCGGGTCAGCTGCGGCGATTGCTTCCAGCTTCACGCTGTGGCGCCAATCGTCACCGAAATCATAGACGTATTTGAACGCCCTGGTCCTGGTGGACAGCTGCGCGAGCAGATCGGCCAAGTTGGCTTTCCGTGCCGGCCGCGGGTCCGATTCGGTGAAGACACCGTCCGGATCGGGCACGCCATAGGCCGGGCCGTCCCGTCCGCCGACCCGGAACTCATACAGATGGCAATTCTCCCAGCCCATGGCGGCCTGCACAACCAGGTGGAGGTCGTCGAGGCGGATGTCGAGTGGCACTTCGATGCGCCGGCGCACCGGTGGGCGGATGTCCTCGAGCTGGATCAGCAGGCGGGCGATGTCGGTCATGCGGGCGGTTCCTGCGCGACGGGACGGCGATCCGTGTGGGGAGAGGAGGGATCGGCCCGCAGCCTATCGGAGCCGCGCCAGCCTGTCGCGTCCCCGAACGTGCGGGCCCGACACCATCGGTCCCGGCCGGCGCGGCGCTGCACGCCCACTCCGCTCCCCCGCTTCATCAGATCCCGCCACCCGCGGCGGCCTTTCCCGCCGGCGCCGGAAGCAGACCGCGTGTTCTTGCCCTTCCCCCATCCCGGTTCGCCCGCGCGGCACGAACGGCGCTATAGGGGAGCGATCCGCCCCTCGGAGGCCGCATGACCGACGCCCACGATCCCGCCGCCGTCGCCGCCGCGCGCGAAACCCGCCTGGCCGACTACCGCCCGCCCGCGTTCCTGATCGACACGGTGGCGCTCGATTTCACGCTGGACCCGCACGCCACCGTGGTGCGCTCGCGGCTGGCACTGCGGCGCAACCCGGATGCGGCCCCGGACGCGCCGTTGCGGCTGGACGGCGCCGGCCAACCGGTCCGCGCGATCGCGATTGATGGCGTGGCGCTGGGGGCGAACCGCTGGCGCCTGGACGATCAGGCGCTGGTGATCGCCGACCCGCCCGCAGCCGGTGTGCTGGAGATCGAGACGGTGATCGATCCCGCCGCCAATACCGAGCTGTCCGGCCTCTATCTCTCCAACGGCGCCTTCTTCACCCAGTGCGAGGCCGAGGGCTTCCGCCGCATCACCTACATGCCCGACCGGCCGGACGTGATGGCCCGCTTCACGGTGACGATCACGGCGGACGCGCGCGCCTGCCCGGTGCTGCTGTCGAACGGCAATCCCGGCCCGGTCGAGGCGCTTGCGGACGGACGCCACCGGATCGTCTGGACCGATCCGCACCCGAAGCCCTGCTACCTGTTCGCGCTGGTCGCCGGCGATCTGGTGGCGCTGCGCGATCGCTTCACCACCCGCTCGGGCCGCGAGGTGGCGCTGGCGATCTGGGTCCGCCCGGGGGACGAAGACCGCTGCGCGCATGCGATGCGCTCGCTGCAGAAGGCGATGGCCTGGGACGAGGAACGCTTCGGGCTGGAATACGATCTCGATGTGTTCAACATCGCCGCCGTGGCGGATTTCAACATGGGGGCGATGGAGAACAAGGGGCTCAACGTCTTCAACACGAAATACGTGCTGGCGAAACCGGAGACCGCGACCGACGGCGATTACCAGGGCATCGAGTCCGTCATCGCCCACGAGTATTTCCACAACTGGACCGGCAACCGCGTGACCTGCCGCGACTGGTTCCAGTTGTCGCTGAAGGAGAGGCTCAC
>JAJZVS010000094.1 GCA_021845555.1 Pseudomonadota bacterium | reverse complement strand
GTAGCCCGCGAACACCTCGTCCCCGCCGTCGCCGGAGATCGCCACTTTCGCGAACCGGTGCGCCAGCGCGCAGACATGGGCGGTCGGCACCGCCGACTGGTCGCCGAAGGGTTCGCCGAAGATGCGGCCCTGGGCGCGCGCCGCGTCGATATAGTCGATCGCCGCCGCGGCCTCGGTGTGCTGGGTGGTGCCGTAGCGGGCGGCCACCTGGTTCGCGTAGGGGGTTTCGTCCTCGCTGCCGGCGAAGCCGATGGTGAAGGTGTCGATGCCCCGGCGCAGCCCGGCCGCGGTCGCCACCACCGCCGAGGAATCGACCCCGCCCGAGAGGAACGCCCCCAGCGGCACGTCGGCGATCAGCCGCGCTTCGGTCGCCGCGCCCAGGCGGCGGGTGAGTTCGGCGATCGCCTCGGCCTCGGCGATCGGCACGGTGGCGGTGGCCGGGCGCCAGTAGCGGCGCGGGGCGGGTAGCGCTTCGCCGCGGCGGAGCAGCAGGAAATGCGCGGGCGGCAGCTTCAGGATGTCGCGGTAGATGGTGCCGGGATCGGGCACGTAGCCGTAGGCGAAGAAATCCGCGACCGATTCCGGGCGGAGGCGGCGCGCGAGGTCCGGCACCGCCGCCAGCGCGGCGAGTTCCGAGCCGAACACGAACCGCCCGTCCGGCAGGGTGGCGTAGTGGAGCGGCTTCTTGCCCATCCGGTCGCGGGCCAGGAACAGCGTCTCCCGCGCGCGGTCCCACAGCGCGAAGGCGAACATGCCGTCCAGTTCGGCCAGGCAGTCGGGACCCCAGGCTTCCCAGGCGTGGATGATGGTCTCGGTATCGCAATGCGTGCGGAAGACGTGACCGAGCGCTTCCAGCCGCGGGCGCAGCGCCTGGAAGTTGTAGATCATGCCGTTGAAGACGATCGCCACCGCGCCGTCCTCGTTGTACATCGGCTGCGCGCCGGCGTTCGGATCGATGATCGCGAGCCGCCGGTGGCCGAGGCCGATGCCGGGTTCGCGGTGGAAACCGTCGCCGTCGGGCCCGCGATGGGCGATGGCGGCGGTCATGCGCGCGAGCAGCGCGGGATCGATGTCGCGGTGCCCGCGCAGGTCGAAAATGCCCGTGATCCCGCACATGCGGCGGCTGTCCTCGGTTGTCGTGCGCCGCAGTATAGCCGATCGCGCGCGGCGTGCGCGGAGGATCAGCCCGCCCCGTGCGCCGGATAGGCGCGGGCGCGGGTTTCCATCGCCGCCGCCGCCATCGGCCAGGCGATCGTGCCCTCCGCCACTTCGGCTACCTTGCGGGCGAGGATGAAGGCGCCGCCCATGCCCGGATGCAGCGGCATATCGCGATAGGCGCCGAAGCGCATGGCAGGCGGCGGGAGCATCCGCATCGGCATCAGCATGCCCGCCTCCAGCACCTCGAAGCCGGTGGCCGGGCCAAACAGGGTCTTCAGCGCCTCGTCGGTGAAGCGCCAGAAATCGTTGGGCTGCTCGTGCACCGGCCAGGTCTGCGGCGCCAGATGCGCGGTGAGGCCGCCCGGGCGCAGCACCCGATTGATGTCGGCCGCCACCATCCAGGGTGCCAGCAAGTGCTCCAGCACCGAGAGCGAGAACACGCCGGAGACGCTGCCGGGGGGCAGGTGGTGGCTCAGCCGGTGCGCGTCGCAGACCACATCCACCCCGGCGGCGGCATGGATGTCGCTGGCGAGGTAGCGGCACTCCGGCGCGAACCGGCCGCGCCAGGATTCGTACATCGGGCTCACTTCCCGCCCGCCGATTTCGACCACGGTGCCGCCGGCCTGCTTGGTCTCGGTGACGAAGCGCTCGATCGGCGAGGTGAGGGCGGCGGTCTCCGCGTCCTGGGTCCGCACGTGCTCGGGCACCGCGACGCCCAGCGCGACCGTGCCGGCCGCGGTCGCGACCTCCAGCGTGACGGGTCGGAACGGTTCGCAGGCCAGATAGAGGCTGAACCCGCTGTTCCCCGCCGTCGCCACGTCGGGGAACAGCGCGCCGATGTCCGGGCGCGGATCCAGCCGGTCGATCGCCGCCTCGGCGCCGCCACTCCGCAGCAGGAGCCGCGTGACGGGCCGGCCATAGGCGTGCACCCAGCCGCGCACATAGACCCCGTGCAGGTCGCACCACAGGTATTCGATGCCGTGCGCGAGAGGAAACGCCGCCCCGCCGAGAACCTGCGCGGTGCCACGCAGCCGGTGCCACCCCGCGCGGAGCACCCGCCGCGCCGGACGGGGAACCAGGGCCTTCCAACGCATCGCCTGCCCCTTCCTGGTGGTGCCCGGTCCGGGAGCCTCGCCGTCCGTACCGTCCTGCCGCCGCTCGGAAACCCGTTTGGGTTCAGCCCGCCGGGGGCGGCGCCGTGCGTGCGATCGGCGGCAGCTTTTCGATCGCGGCGAACCAGGCGGCCAGCATCGGCCGCCCCGCCCGCCAGGGTTCGGCGGCGAAGCGGAAATCGAGGTAGCCGAGCGCGCAGGCCACCGTGATCGACCCGATATCGAGCGAAGCACCCGGCGGATCGGCTTCCAGCAGGTCGAGCGCGCGCGCGACCGCCGCGGCCATGCGTGCCATCGCCGCGTCGCGCGCCGCTTCCTGCGGGCGGCCCTGCTCCATCCGCCGCCCCACCGCCGCGTCCATGATCCCGTCGGCCATCGCCTGGAACCGCAACGCGCGCCAGCGGGCCGGGCCGGCGGGCGGGAACATCGGCGGCGCGCTGCCCAGGCTGTCGAGGTATTCGCAGATCACCGGACTGTCGAACAACCCGATCCCGTCGTCGGTGATCAGGCCGGGCACCTTGGACAGCGGATTGGCCGCCAGCAGATCGGCCGGCGACTGGTGCGGGTTGGTCGGCAGCTTCTCGATCCGCTGATCGAGGCCGCGGGCGATGGCGCAGGCCATCACCTTGCGCACGAACGGGCTGGACGGCGAGTAGAACAGTTTCACGTGGTGGTTTCCTCTGTCAGAACTTGTCCTTGGCCGCGCGCAGCGCGGCGAACCCCGCGGCGTCGGGCGCGCGCAGGAACGGGTTGGCGGCAAGCTCGTCGGCCAGGCGGGACGGGACGGTGGGCTTGCCCGCGGCGCGCAGCGCGCGCACCTGCTCGGCGCGGGCCCGCAGCGCCGCGTTGTCGGGATCGACGCTGAGCGCGAAACGGGCGTTGCTCTCGGTATATTCGTGCCCGCAGCAGACCAGCGTTTCCGCCGGCAGCGCCTTCAGCTTCGCGAGCGAGGCGAACATCTCCGCCGCCGTGCCCTCGATCAGCCGGCCGCAGCCGAGGGAGAACAGCGTGTCGCCGGACAGCAGCAGCGCGCCGTCGGGGATGTGGAAATTGATCTGTCCGCGCGTATGGCCAGGGGTCTCGATCACCACCGCCTCCGCCGTGCCGAGGGCGACGCGGTCGCCCTCCGCCACCGCTTGGTCGAGCCGGGGCAGCCGATGCGCGTCCGCCGCCGCGCCAACCACCTTGGCGCCGAACCGCGCGCGCACCGCATCGGTGCCGGCGACATGATCGGCGTGGTGGTGGGTGAGCAGGATCAGGTCGAGCCGCCCGCCCGCCGCCTCGATCGCGGCGATGATCGGGGCCGGATCGGCCGGATCGACGATCGCGGTGAAGCCGCTGGCGCTGTCGCGCAGCAGCCAGGCGTAGTTGTCCTGCAGGATCGGAACCAGGGTCGCGGTGATGCTCATGAACGGAGTCTAACATCGGCGCCGCCCCCCGCAACCCCGGCTCCCGTGCTATAGCCTGGGGCATGGCGGCGGATGTGCATGCGGCAGCGCAGTTCTATGCCACCGCGCGGGGGGCGGTGACGGCCCGGCTGCTGCGCGAGCGGCTGGGCGGGATCTGGCCTGACCTCACCGGCCAGTCGGTGCTCGGCCTCGGCTATCCGGTGCCCTATCTGCGGCTGTGGCGCGAGCAGGCACAGCGCTGCGTCGCCGTGATCCCGGCCCAGCTCGGCGCCGCCCGCTGGCCGGCCGGCGCGCCCAACCTGACCTGCACCGCCGAGGAGGACGCGCTCCCGTTCCCGGACCTCAGCTTCGACCGCATCCTGCTGGTGCACGGGCTGGAAGCCGCCGACAACGCGCGCCGCCTGCTGCGGGAGGTCTGGCGGGTGCTCAAGGACGACGGCCGCCTGCTGATCGTCGCCCCCAACCGCAGCGGCCCCTGGGCCTATCTGGAATCGACCCCGTTCGGCCACGGCCAGCCCTATTCCTCCGGCCAGCTCGGCCGCCTGCTCGCCGGCGCGCTGTTCCGGGTGGAGCGGCGCGACACCGCCCTGCACCTGCCGCCCTCGCGCCGGCGCCTGGTGCTGCGCGGGGCGATGCTGCTGGAACGCTCCGGCCGGCGGCTGGCGCCGGGGCTGGCGGGCGTGACGATCACCGAGGCGGTGAAGGACGTCTATGCCGCCATGCCGCTGCGCGCCGCCGGGCGCCGCCGGCTGGTGCTGGCCGAGGCGGCGTAGCCCGGTCCGCCGGCGCCGGTTACACTGCCACAACAGCAGGAGGCGGCCATGAAAGTCGGCATGTTCATCAACACCCAGTTCCCCGAAGGCGACAACGTCGCCGCGCGGGTCCCCGAACTGGTCGCGCAGGTGCGGCTCGCCCGCGAGGTCGGCTTCTCCTCCGTGCTGTTTCCGCACCACTACCTCACCGCGCCGCTGCAGATGCTGCAGATCGCGCCGCTGATGGCCTTCCTGCTGCCCGAGGCGCGGGGCATGACGATCGGCGGCAACATCCTGCTGCTGCCGCTGCTCAACCCGGTGCACGTGGCCGAGGAGGCCGCCACGCTCGATGTGCTGAGCGGGGGCAATTTCGTGCTCGGCGCGGGGCTCGGCTACCGCGAGGGGGAGTTCGAGGCGTTCGGCGTCTCCTTGAAGGAGCGCGCCGCCCGCTTCACCGAGAGCGTCGCCCTGATGCGCCGGCTGTGGAGCGGCGAGCGGGTGACGTTCGCGGGAAAATTCTACCGGGTGACGGATCACGGCATCAGCCTGAAACCCACCCGCCCCGGCGGGCCGCCGGTCTGGGTGGCGGGGCTGGTGGAGGCGGCGGTGAAGCGCGCCGCGCGCATCGGCGACGCCTGGCTGATCGCCAACGCCACCACCCTCGGCGCGACCGAACCGCTGATGGCGGTCTATCGCGCCGCGCTGGCGGAGGCGGGCAGGACCGCGAGCGAGTTCCCGATCGCGCGCGAATGCTACGTCGGCGCGAATCATGCGACCGCCATGGAAGAATGCCGCGCGGCGCTGGAATACAAATACAACTCCTACGCCGCCTGGGGGATGGAGAGCCCGACCGCGAACATGTCGTTCGAGGAAATGGCGAAGGACCGCTTCATCATCGGCGACAAGGTGTTCGTGAAGGAGGAGATCGCCCGCTGGCGGGAACGTCTGGGGGTCAACCACTTCTCGATGCGGGTGCAGTGGCCGGGCCTGCCGCAGGAGCAGGTGCTGGGGTCGATCCGCCGGCTGGGGGAGATCTTCGCGTAACGCCAGACCTTCCGGCTATGCCGCGGGCGCCGCCGCCCGCGGCACCGTCACGCCTACCATGTCGCCCTCGTGCACCAGGGCGGCGAGCGCGTCTTCCGACCAGCCCTCGGTGCCGGCGGGGCGCAGCGGCAGCACCATCCAGCGGTAGTCCGCGGTCGAATCCACCACGCGGATCTTCACGCCCTCGGGCAGCACGGTGCCCCATTCGGCGATCAGTCCGCGCGGGTCGCGCACCGCGCGGGCGCGGTAGCCGGCGGATTTGTACCAGAACGGCGGATAGCCCAGCACCGCGCGCGGGTAGCAGCTGCACAGGGTGCAGACCACCAGATGATGCAACGCCGGCGTGTTCTCCAGCACGCCGAGCGGGGGCGCGCCGCGCATCACGATGCCTTGCGATTCCGCCGCCCGCGTGCCGTCTTCCAGCATCGCCGCGCGGAACGCCGGATCGGTCCAGGCCTTCGCCACCATGCGCGCGCCCTGCGCAGGCGAGCCCTGCTCGGTGATCGCGAGGCGTTCGGCCACCTCGGCCGGGCTCGCCAAGTTCTTCTCGGCCAGCAGCAGGCGCAGCGCGCCGAGCAGCCGGTCGTCGTCGAGCGCGAGGAGGTTCATGCCGGTTCCAGCCAATGCTCGAAAATCTCCACCATCAGCTCGTCGCCCGGCTTGCCCTGCTGCCAGACGGCGGGCTGGTCGAACCGCACGTGATAGAGCGCGCGCAGCGGCGCCGGGCGGGCGAAGGCGAGGTCTTCCGGGTTGGGAAACGCGCCGAGCGCGCGCTGCACCGTGCCGGCGCGCCCGCGCAGGTAGTGCGGCGTGCGGATATGGCAGGGGCCGCGCGTCTCCGGCCAGTCGTTCTTCACCCGTACCGCGGCGCCGGGGGCGAAGCCCATCACGCCCGCTCCAGCGCGGCGGCGAGTTCGGCCTCGGTAATCAGGCCCTTGCGCAGCAAGGTGGCGGTGATCGAGCGGATCCAGCGCTGGTAGTAGGTCAGCCGGTGGTAGTCGGCCTCGGGGATCGCCTCGATCCCGCGGCGCAGTTCGTCCACCGTCATGATGTTCTTGAGGCCGAGCACCTGGCGCAGGGCATCGACCTCCTTGTCGAAGTCGCTCAGCGTGTGCGGGGCGATATCCGCCGGCTCGCACATGTATTTGGCGACGCCGCCGAGGTCGTGATGGGCGCGGGGGACGTCCTGTTCCATGCGGGGAGGATAGCGGTCCGGGGGGCCGAAGGCCAGCGTCGCGTGGCCGCGGGTTGTCGCGCTGTCGCTGTCCTGGCCGGGAAAGATACGATATCGATACGATGGCGGCGCGCGGGGACCGGCCGGCTCAGCGCCGGGGGAGCGCTGTGCCGAGGCGGAGAGGGAGCGACAGCGCCCCGCGCCGGCGGAAGTCGCGCCTGTGCCGGGCGGGGGCGGAGCGGGGGCCGCATCGGGCTGCGGCTGGTGCCGCGGCGAGGGGCGGGGTGGTGGCGGGCAGGCCATCCCGCTGCGGGGCGGGGGTGGGCGTGACCGGCGATCCGGGGGGGCAGGGGCGGCGCCTTGGGCGGCCGCCCGGAAGCTGCGGACCGGGCGCGTGCCGCGGGGGCGGCGTGGCGTCCGGTGGGGTGGCGTCGGGCGGTGCGACCTCGGGCGGCGCGATCGCGAGCATGCGGCAGAGCGGGCGCAGCACAAGCCACAGGCGCGGCGCGGCCGCCAGCAGTTCCCGCATTTCCGGCTGCGCCATGAGCTGGGCGAGTTCGATAGCGGAGGTGATCGTTTCCGGCGCCATGCGCGCCAGCCAGCCGCGGGCTCTGGGCAGGGTCCGACGCGGCGCGGGGGGCGGGTGCGGCGCTGCATCGGCCGCCATCGGGGCGGGGGCGGCGGGGCGGCGGCGGGACCTGGCCACCGGATGGGCAGCGATGGCGGCGAAGCGGTCCGCCGCTTCGGTGAGGCGGTTCCACAGCCGGGCCGCGAGGTCCAGCAAGACCGGGTTGTGCGCGGCGCCGGCCGCCATTGCCTCCCGCAGCCCGCCGATGAAGCGGGCGAAGCGGCCGGCGAGGGCCGAGGCGCTGGGGGCGGGGAGGGCGGCGGCGGACATGAACATAACAAGAACATAAATCGGGCCGAGAGTCAAGGGGAGCGTGCGAACCGCTGGCCCTGATCCTCGGCCGGGACCAGCCGCGCTTTGGCGTTGGTGCTGTGCGTGCGGACCGTCCTGGTGTCGTTGTTCGTGTCCTTGGTGAAGATGCCGATGATCGCCATGGGATATCTCCTGCGCCCGGGTTCCCGGGGGCGCCCGGTGCGGCCGCGTGGCGGGAAACCTCGCGTCGGCACAGGGCATGGCCGGCCCTGGCTGGCGGTGGCAACGTGCGGTCCGATCGGGATCGTCGGCGGCAGCGGCGGTCCCGGTGGTGCCGGATCGGCAAGGGGCTGGCGGACCGGGGGCGCCCGGCCCTGACGGCGACTCCAGCGGTACCGGGCCAACCGGGCCCTGGTCTTCAGGCGATGCGAAACGGGTTCGCGATCCGCACTTGGTCCTGGATCACCATGCCGTCGTGCATGTCCTCCGACCAGAGCGTGTCGCACTCGGCGTGCAGCGCGGAGGCGGCGATCATCGCGTCGTAGATCGACAGACCGTAGCGCTCGGCGAGCGCGAGGCCGGTTTCGTGGGTCTCCACCGTCATCGGCTGGACTGGCAGCAGGGCGCGGATCGTGGACAGAAGCGCGTGGGTCTCGGGCCAGGTCATGCGCATCTTGCGGCGCGCCACGTTGGCAAGCTCGTTCAGCACCTGCACGCTGATCGTGCCGCCGTCGGCGATGATCTTCTCCGCCCGTTCCGCCTTCAACGGATCACCCGACGCCATATAGATCAGGACGTTGGTGTCGATGAAGCTACCGGGCATTCGCCTCCTCCCGGTCGAACTTGAAGTCGGCGGGCAGACGGCCGCGGAAGGCACGCAGCCGCTTCAGCAGTTCCTCCCGCCCGGGTTTGCGGGCGACAGCGAACGCCCGCGCATCGGCGATGTGGATTTCGATCTCGTCGCCTTCCTTCAGCGCCAGCGCCTCAACGACGGCGGCAGGGAGGCGAACGGCGAGGCTGTTGCCCCATTTGGCGACTTGCATGAGGTCCACCTTGGATATACGGACAACCCCGTGTATATTGTTTAGCAGTCGCGATCAATGGCCTTATGGTGGTCGTTCGGAATCGGCGTTTACCTTAGGCCGCTAGCACAGCACACAGTGGAAGCCCGGCCGCAACCGAGGGGAGGCATGGTGGCTCAAGTGAATGCGACGGCGGCAATCTGGCGTACCGACAAGGATGTTGCCCTTACGGGACACACCCGCCACCGGCATAAGCCGAGTCCGGTCTCGCCAGGCTTCAGCGCACCCACGATATCTGGGAATCTGACCTTTGGGCCGACTGCCCTTGCTGCGTCGATCGCAAGGACCTCTACGCTCTGCGATGCACCACCCGAGATGCTGGCTCGGTGGAGAGATTCCGAGCTGACGCGCGTGGAATGGCTCGTTGCTGACGGCGCAGTATTTTCGCTATCATCATACGTCAACTGTCTAGCGGACTCGGAACGGACCTCCTTTGCTGGACACGTCGGTGCTGGCATCACTGACATCTTGATGAACGCGCTGGGCTATACGTGGCGCGACAACGCTGCTTGTTTGTCAGGCTCCCTCGACCCGCACGCAGACTTCATCTATGGCGGTGGCAGAGTGTCCGGGCACGGTGTGGTGCTAGCAGAAGCACATGGATCGTTTGCGGCCAATGTCAGCACTGCGAGGATGGGTACTCGGGCAAAGAACAAGTACAGCAGGCAGGTTAAGCCCTATGTCGCAACCATGTCTCCTCATGGCAAAATCGCTCATGGATATTCGATCGCGTTCGGGTCGAAGCCGAAGGCAGCTGGTGCCTTTTGAATGTTGCTGAAACGATGATCTCAAAGCCACGTGGCACGGCCGGGCCTCCAGCGGCGTCGGAACCTGTCATAGATTCTGAGGCCGTACCAACCCCTCTCGTGCTCGCCGCGCATCGCTCCAACTTTGTAATCATGGACGCACCTCGCGTTGTGACGTGGATTGATTGGGTCCGAACTGGAGGCGAATTTCCCTACGACGTGTCGGAAGTTGGCTTCCTGCGACTCCCGTATGCCGGACGAACATTCCTCGCTTGCGTGGACGCCCTCTGGCCATTCGACGAATTTCCGTTTTATCTCGATGGTATTTCGCACGAGTTACGATGGTGGCCGCATTTTCGGGGACGACGATTGCTACGCCGGAGCAACCAGGACGATTTTGCAGGATGGTTCGTCATGGAGGAGAATGCCGCCGAGCGATTCCTCAACTCGCTGAGCGCTATGATCCGTAACGGAAGAGAGCGCATTCCAGGAGAACTTGAACTCCCAGTCGTTGAGACCGTCGGCTTCAGGTTGGGTCAAGAGAGCAGCGATGCCGTCGCGCCGGCGCCCGAATATGCCTACGCGCTATATAGGGACGGGCTTGCGCTAATAGGCAACCCCCCGCCCCGACGGACAATCGGTCATAGAACCTGGTCCCCGAAAGACGGAATGGACACCATCTAAAGATCAAGGATTTGGCAGGAAAAGATGGGTGACCGGAAAAAGAGTAGCGTGCGGACTTTCATCGGCGCGATAACGGTGTGCGCTTTCAGCGCATCTCGTTCCTTTGCTGCCACGCTCACAGTGTCCAATCTTCTTCCGTTCGTGACGTGCGGTGCGGGCTTTCCTCCCTATCGATGAGTAGGCTACGGCGGTTGTTAACCTCGCGGACCATGGGCGAGAGACGGACCCGGCCTGGCAGTGCGTTGTGACGCGGCAAGGCGCCGCTCACGCGCTGCCCTTCGCAAAGCGCCACACGGGGATGCCGAGAACCCGCGCCTTGTCCGCGAGGTTCTCGCAAATGTTGGAGCCGGGGAAGACGATGACCCCGATCGGCATCACCTCCAGCATCCGGTCATTGCGCCTGAACGGTGCTGCCTTGTTGTGCCGTGCCCATTCGGGCTTGAACGCGATCTGCGTGACCTTGCGGGTATCGGCCCAGCAGGCAGCGATGCGTTCGGCCCCGCGCGGGCTGCCGCCGTGCAGCAGCACCATGTCGGTGTGCGACCCGCTGTCACATGAGTTCAGCGCCCTGGATCCGCCGCTGGACCCGTTGCAACGCCGCCGGGAACTTTGCCCCCTGGCAGCCGGCATGGGCGTCTGGGGTGCGCGGGAAGGACAGGGGTGAGCTTCGGCCTTGCGTCGGTGTATCTTCTATGATACATACGCGCGCTTGGAGAATGTATGAACCCAGCGCGCCTGACCGAGATACCCGTTGTCTTCTATC
>JAJZVS010000093.1 GCA_021845555.1 Pseudomonadota bacterium | reverse complement strand
CCTGCTGCACGCCGCCATCCTCCGCTCCCCGCACGCCCATGCCGCTGTCGTCTCGATCGACACCACCGCGGCCCGCGCCCTCCCCGGCGTCGCCGGCGTCTTTACCGCCGCCGATCTCGCCCCCGACGCGCTCGGCCCGATCCCCTGCACCGCGCAGGTCGCCACGCTCGCGCCGATGATCGTGCCGCCCCGCTTCGCGCTCGCCGCGACCCGCGTGCGCCATGTCGGCGAGCCGGTCGCCTTCGTGGTGGCCGCAACCCCGCACGCAGCGCGCGACGCCGCCGAACGCATCGTCGTGCAGTATGCCCCCCTCCCCGCCGTCACCGACGCGCGCGCCGCGCTCGCCCCCGGCGCCCCGTGCCTGCATGACGAAGCACCGGGCAACCTCTCCTACCGCTTCCAGAAAGGCGATCGTGCCGCGGTGGACGCGGCCTTCGCCGCCGCCGCCCACATCGTCACGCGCGATCTCATCAACCCCCGCCTGATCGTCGCGCCGATCGAGCCGCGCGGCGCCATCGCGATCGCGGAACAGGACCGCCTGCACCTGATCGCCTCCGCCGCCTCCGTGCACGGCATCCGCGACACGCTGGCGGGCATCTTCCATCTGCCCCCCGACCGACTGCGCGTCAGCGCACCCGACATGGGCGGCGGCTTCGGGGTGAAGAACTCAGTCTATCCCGAATACATCCTGCTGCTCTGGGCCGCCCGCCGCCTGGCCCGCCCGGTCAAATGGATCGCCGAACGGGCCGAGGACTTCGCCTCCACCGCGCAGGGCCGCGACAACCGCACCACCGCCCGCCTCGCGCTCGACCAGGACGGGCGCTTCCTCGCCCTCGATGTCGAAACCATCGCCGATCTCGGCGCCTATGCCGCCGGCTTCGGTCCCGGCACCTCCACCAACGCGCCCGCTACCGCGATGGGCGGCCCCTACGCCATCCCCGCCATCTGCATGGACGTGCGCGCCGCGCTGACCAACACCGTGCCGATCGACGCCTATCGCGGCGCCGGCAAGCCCGAAGCGAACTACCTGACCGAACGCCTGATCGAGGCCGCCGCACGCCAACTCGGCATCGATCCGTTCGCGCTCCGCCGGCGCAACCTGATTGCCCGCTTCCCCTACCGCAACGCGCTCGGCACCGAGATCGACAGCGGCGGTTTCATCGCCAACCTGGACCGCGCCGAGGCCGAAGCCGACCGCTCCGGCTTCCCGGCCCGCGCCGCCGCCGCCCGCGCGGCCGGCCGGCTGCGCGGCATGGGCGTTGCCTGTTACCTGGAAACCGCCCGCGGCCAGCCGAACGAGGCCGCCGAGCTCCGCTTCGATCCGGACGGAACCATCGCCATCGTGGTCGGCACCCAGTCCGCCGGCATGGGCCACGAGACCGCCTACACGCAGATCGCCAGCGCCCGCCTCGGCTTGCCGCCGGAGGCGTTCCGCTACGTGCAGGCCGACACCGCCCTGGTCCGCAGCGGCGGCGGGCACGGCGGCGCCCGCTCGATGCACATGGGCGGGGCGGCATTGGTGCTGGCGATCGACGCGCTGCTTGCCAAGGCCCGCCCGATCGCCGCGCGCCTGCTGCAAGCCGCGCCCGACGAGCTCGCCTACGCCGACGGACGGTTCCATACCCGCGATGGCAGCGCCATCGACCTGACCACGCTCGCCCGCGACGCCGCGGATCCGGACACCGGGGAAAGCCTCGATACGCGCGCGGAAAACATCTGCGACCGCTTCACCTTCCCCTCCGGCTGCCATGTCGCCGAAGTGGAGATCGATCCCGACACCGGCGCGGTCACGCTCGAACGCTACCTCGCGGTCGATGATTTCGGCCGTCTCATCAACCCGCTTCTGACAGCGGGCCAGGTGCAGGGCGGACTCGCGCAGGGCATCGGCCAGGCGCTGCTGGAACGCACGGTCTACGATCCCGACAGCGGGCAGCTGCTGTCGGGCAGTTTCATGGACTACGCGCTGCCGCGCGCCGCCGACCTGCCCGGCTTCGACATCACGCTGCTGGAACAACCGACCGCGGCCAATCCGCTCGGCGTGAAGGGATCGGGCCAGGCCGGCGCGATGATCGCGCCGCAGACCGTGATGCACGCCGTGCTCGACGCGCTGGCGCCGCTCGGGGTCATTGCGCTCGATATGCCGGCGACCTCCGAACGCGTCTGGCAGGCGATCATATCATACCGCCCGGTATGATTTTTGTGTCGTGCGCGGCCGCCTGTCATCCCGGCGCGCACTACCAACCGACGGGGCCGGCCCTTCGTGGATGAAATCGCGGTCCGGCACGCTCCCTCCCGTCATGGCCGGGTCAAGCCCGATCCCTATCGGCAATGGGCGGGGCAGGTTTCTGTTCAACCGATCCGTAGCAGCCGCGCGCCCTCGGCGTTCAGCCACGGGATCGCCTGCATCGCGTGCGGCGTCAGCCGATCGACCAGCGCCCAGAACCGCGTGCCGTGGTTCATGTGGCGCAGATGCGCGACCTCGTGCGCGGCCACGTAGTCCTGCACGAATGCGGGCGCCATCACCAGCCGCCAGGAAAAACTGATCGACCCGTCGGAGGCGCAACTGCCCCAGCGGCTCTGCGTGTCCTTCACCGTCACCCGCCGCGCCGTCAGATCGCCGAGCGCCGCCTTGGCCGCGGCCAGTGCCACCATGCGCGAGCGGGCCTGCGCGCGCAGGAAATCGCTCACCCGCCGGCGCAGGAACTCCGGCCGTCCGGTGACGCAGAGCTCGCCGTCCCCCAGCCACACGCCGCCGCGCGCCTCCGCCAGGTGGCGGATCCGATGCGGGATGCCGTCGATCGGAACCATCTGCCCAACCGCGAAGGGCACCGCATCCGGCAGCGCCGCCAGCCGATCGGACACCCAGCCGGCATGCGTCATCAACAGCGCCACGCCAGCTTGGCGCGCCGCGCGCATCGGCAAGGTCACCACCACGGCGCCGCCGCGGGGATCGATCCGCAGGCTGACCCGCCGCGCGCGCGCGCTGCGCCGCCACTGCACCAGGGCCGCGCCGCCGGGCAGCGCGAACAGCTCGGGATCGGGCAGGTTCATCCCGGCTACAGACTCGAAGCGCGCCCGATTCGTCAATCGGAAAGCAGCAGCGTGCCCTATGGCATTTCGCGGAACAGGATGCTCGCGTTGGTGCCGCCGAACCCGAAACTGTTCGACAGCGCCACCTTGATCCGCCGCTCCTGCGCCGTTTTCGCCACCCGGTCGATCAGGCTCTCCCGGCTCGGCGCCTCAAGGTTCAGCGTCGGCGGCGCGACGCCGTCGCGGATCGCCAGGATGGAGAATACCGCCTCCACCGCGCCCGCCGCGCCCAGCAGATGCCCGGTCGCGGACTTGGTGGACGACATCGCCACCTTGCCGGCCGCGTCGCCGAACAGCCGCTCCACCGCCTCGAGCTCGAGATCGTCGCCGAGCGGCGTGGAGGTGCCGTGCGCGTTCACATACTGGATGTCCTCCGGCGCGATGCCGCCGCGCCGCAGCGCCGCCTGCATGGCGCGGAAGGCGCCCTCGTGATGCTCGGCCGGGGCGGTGATGTGATACGCATCGCCCGACAACCCGTAGCCCGCCACCTCGGCATAGATCTTCGCCCCGCGCCGGCGCGCATGCTCGTACTCTTCGAGCACGAGCATCCCGGAGCCCTCGCCCATCACGAACCCGTCGCGATCCTTGTCCCAGGGGCGGGAGGCGGCGGTCGGATCGTCGTTGAAGCCGGTGGACAAGGCGCGCGACGCGCAGAACCCGGCGATGCCGAGTTCGCACACCGTGGCTTCCGCCCCGCCGGCCACCATCACATCGGCGTCGCCGAGCATGATCAGCCGCGCGGCATCGCCGATCGCATGCACGCCGGTGGCGCACGCCGTCACCACGCAGTGGTTCGGTCCTTTCAGACCGTATTTGATCGACACATGGCCGGACACGAGATTGGCGAGCGAGGAGGGAATGAAGAACGGGGACAGCCGCCGCGATTTCCCCGCCGCCACCAGCTGCGAGGCCTCATAGATCGTCTGCAACCCGCCGATGCCCGAACCGATCATCACGCCCGAAGCGCAGCGATCCTCCTCGGTCTCGGGCTTCCAACCGGAATCCTCCATCGCCTCGGTGGCGGCGACCAGACCAAAATGGATGAAACGATCCATCTTCTTCTGGTCCTTGGTCGGAATCCACTCGTTGATGTCGAGTCCGCCCTCCGCCCGGCTGCCCGCCGGCACCTGGCCCGCCACCTTGCAGGACAGGTCCTTGGTGTCGAAATTCTGGATCGCGCTGATGCCGGACCGACCCTCGATCAGGCGCCGCCAGACCGGCTCGACCCCCAGGCCGAGCGGGCAGACGATCCCCATGCCGGTGACGACCACGCGTCGCATCGCGTCCCCCGCCCCTCGTTCCGCGGTCCGCCGCTCAGCCGGCCTTCTGCTTCTCGATGTAGTCGATCGCATCCTTCACGGTGCTGATCTTCTCGGCCGCGTCTTCGGGAATCTCGACCCCGAAAGCCTCCTCGAACGCCATCACCAGTTCGACGGTGTCCAGGCTGTCGGCACCCAGATCGTCGATGAAGGACGCCTCGGGCGTGACCTTCGCCTCTTCGACCCCGAGGTGCTCCACCACGATCTTCTTCACCCTATCGGCGATCTCGCTCATCGGCTCGGTAACTCCTGGTTGGATTGGCCCCGCCTGGCCGGCGGGGAAGGAATGGTTCGGGCCGCCCGGTCACGGCAAAGACCCGGGCCGGCGGATTAGCCCGCGACCCGCGCCGAAAGGATGGCCGGGCCGCTTAGCATGGTTTGTGCGCCGCCGCCAACGCCGGGCGGCACCGGCGGGACTGCCGGGCGGCACCGGCGGAACTACAGCATCGCCATCCCGCCGTTCACATGCAGCGTCGCGCCGGTCACCCAGCCGGCCTCGTCGGAAGCCAGATACACCACCGCCGCCGCCACGTCCTCCGCCCGCCCGAGTCGGGCCAGCGGAATCGCCCCGGCAATCCGCTCCCGCTGCGCCTCCGACAACTTGTCGGTCATCGGCGTCACGATGAACCCCGGCGCCACCGCGTTCACCGTCACCCCGCGCGGCGCCACTTCCTGCGCCAGCGCCTTGGTCAAACCGATCAGCCCCGCCTTCGCCGCGGCATAATTCGCCTGCCCGGCATTGCCGGTGGCGCCGATGATCGAGGAAATCGCGATGATCCGCCCCGCCCGCCGCCGCAACATCCCGCGCAACGCCGCCCGCGCCAGCCGGAACGGCGCGGTCAAATCCACATCCAGCACCGCCTGCCAGTCGGCATCCTCCATCCGCAAGGCCAGCATGTCCCGCGTCAACCCGGCATTGTTGACCAGGATATGCAAGGGACCGGCCGCCGCCTCCGCCGCCTCCACCAACGCCGCAGGCGCAGCCGGATCGGCCAGATCGGCGGGACAAACATGCACCCGCTCCCCCAACACCTGAGCCAAATCCTCCAACGCCCCGCGCCTCGTGCCGGACAAAACAACCACAGCCCCCTGACCATGCAACGCCCGGGCAATCCCGGCCCCAATCCCCCCGGACGCCCCCGTCACCAACGCCACCCTGCCGTCAAGCCGGAACATGCTGAACTCCCTGTGGGGATTGAGGGATGAAGGAAGAAAGCAAGGCCAAGGGGCGCCGCCCCTTGGAACCCCGCCAGGGGACATTGTCCCCTGGACCCCTCCGACGGCTTCGCCAGGAAGGGGGCGCTACTCTGCCGTTACGATGGTCCGTGTTGCGCCCCCTTCCTGGCGAAGCCATTAGCGGGTTCCAAGGGCGATGCCCTTGGCAGGGGTCCAGGGGGCGGCGCCCCCTGGCCTTGCTTTGCGCCATCACCCCCAACCCTCACAGCGACTTCAGCAGGGTTTCGATCTCGGCCGGCGTGGCGGCGGCGGCGGTGGTGGCGTCGGGGGCGATGCGGCGGGTCAGGCCGGTGAGGACTTTGCCGGCGCCGAGTTCGACGAAGGAGGTGACGCCGAGTTGGGTCATGTAGAGGACGCTTTCGCGCCAGCGGACGGTGGCGGTGACCTGGCGGACCAGCAGGTCGCGGATTTCGTCCGGGTCGGTTGCCTTGGCGGCGGAGACGTTGGCGATCAGCGGCACGGTCGGGATGGCGGGGGGGGAGGCGCGCAGGGCTTCGTCCATGACCATGGCGGCCGGGGCCATCAGCGCGCAGTGGAACGGGGCGGAGACGGGCAGCAGCATGGCGCGGCGGATGCCGTGGGCCTTGGCGATTTCGACCGCGCGCTCGACCGCCGGGCGGTGGCCGGAGATGACGATCTGCCCGCCGCCGTTGTCGTTCGCCGGCTCCACCACCTGACGTTCGCTGCCGGGCGCGCCATCGGGACCGGGCACCGGGGCGGCTTCGTCGCAGATCGCCTGGGCGGCTTCGAGTTCGACGCCGAGCAGGGCGGCCATGGCGCCTTCCCCGGGCGGGACGGCGCGTTGCATGGCCTCGCCGCGCCGGCGCAGCAGGCGGGCGGCGGCGGCGATGCCGAAGCTGCCGGCGGCGGCGAGCGCGCTGTATTCGCCGAGCGAGTGTCCGGCGACCACCACGGCCTTCTGCGGCAGGGTGAACCCGCCTTCCGTTTCCAGCACCCGCAGCGTGGCGAGCGACACGGCGAGCAGCGCCGGCTGGGTGTTGGCCGTCAGGGTGAGCTCGTCGGCCGGCCCTTCGAACATCAGCTTCGACAGTTTCTGCTTGAGCGCCTCGTCCACTTCCTCGAACACCGCGCGAGCAGCGGCGAAGGCGGCGGCGAGGTCGCGGCCCATGCCGACCGCCTGACTGCCCTGGCCGGGAAAGACGAACGCGTGGACTGGCATGATGGGAGGGGTTCCGTGCGCGGGAGGGCCGGGAAAGTTGCCCGGCGGCGTAATCGGGCGGTCAGGTGGAGTCAATGCGCAGCAGGTTGGGCGCAGCAGGTTGGGCGCAGCAGGTTGGGCGCAGCAGGTTGGGCGCGGGCGGCGGCCCTCGGTCCCCGGCCCGGACATATGGTAGCGTGAAATCGTTAAGGGCGCCGAAAGGCGCCGGCGCCATCGCCGCCACGCGAACGGCGATGCCCACGGGTGCGACGGCAAGGGAGCGACTGCAGGGCAGCATGGATCAGATCACGGACCGCGGCCTCACGACCGCCGCCGCCGCCGAGCGCCGCGCCCGCTGCGGCCCCAACGCGGTGCCCGAAGCCAAGCCCAGCCTGTTGGCGGATCTGGCGGCCAAGCTGTGGGCGCCGGTGCCGTGGATGCTGGAAGCGGCGATCGTGCTGCAAGCGGTGCTCGGGGAGTCTCTGGAAGCCGGGGTGATCGCGGCGCTGCTGCTGTTCAACGCCGGCCTGGCGTTCGCGCAGGAAAGCCGGGCGCAGGCGGCGCTGACGGCATTGAAATCCCGCCTCGCGCTCAATGCCTCGGTGCGCCGCGACGGCGCCTGGGTCACGCTGCCGGCGGCGGAGCTGGTGCCCGACGATGTGGTCAAGCTCTCGCTCGGCGCCGTGGTGCCGGCCGACGTGACGCTGCTGGCCGGCGGGGTGCTGCTCGACCAGTCGATGCTGACCGGGGAATCGCTGCCGGTGGAGGCCGGCGCCGGCGCCCGTACCTATGCCGGCGCGCTGGTCCGCCGCGGCGAGGCGACCGCGCTGGTGACCGCCACCGGCCAGCGCACCTATTTCGGTCGCACCGCCGAACTGGTGCGGCTCGCCCATGCCGAGAGCGCCGAGCAGCGCACGGTGCTCGGCGTGGTGCGCAATCTCGCGGTGCTGAATGGCGCCGTGGTGGTGGTGATGGTGGGCTACGCCTATGCGCTTGCCATGCCGCTGGGCGAGGTGATCCAGCTGGTGCTGACCGCGATCCTGGCCTCGGTGCCGGTCGCGCTGCCGGCCACCTTCACGCTGGCGACCGCGCTGGCCGCCCAGCGCCTGGTCCGCCTCGGCGTACTGCCGACCCGGCTTGCCGCGGTGCACGAGGCGGCGACGATGGACGTGCTCTGCTCGGATAAGACCGGCACGCTGACGCAGAACGCCCTGAAGGTGAGCGCGGTGCAGCCGTTCGCCGGGTTCGATCCGCCGGGGCTGCTGGGGCTGGCCGCCGCCGCCTCGGCCGAGGGTGGGCAGGACCCGGTGGATGCGGCGGTGCGGGCGGCGGCGCGGGCGGGGGGTGCCACCATCCCCGCGCAAAGCCGCTTCGTGCCGTTCGATCCGGCGAGCAAGCTGGCCGAGGCGGTCGTGGACCTGCCCGCCGGTGCGCGGCGGGTGATGAAGGGCGCCTTCACCGCCGTTGCCGCCCGCGCGGTCGCGCCCGAAGGCGCCGCCGCCGCGATGGAGGCGCTTGCCGGCCAGGGCTATCGGGTGCTCGCCGTCGCGCTCGGCCCCGTCTCGGACCCGGCCAGCGCCCCGGCGACGACGGATGGAACCGGGGAGCCGGCCGCGGGCGCGCAGGTGATCGGGCTGCTCGCGCTGTCCGATCCGCCGCGCGCGGATTCGACGCAGATGATCGCGGCGCTGGCGGGGCTCGGGGTGCGCACGGTGATGGTGACGGGCGACGCCCCCGCCACCGCCGCGGTGATCGCGCGCGCCGTGGGCCTGTCCGGCCCGGTCTGCCCGGCCGGGGTCCTTCCCACCCGGGTAGCCCCCGCGGACTACGCGGTGTTCGCCGGCGTGCTGCCCGAGGACAAGTATCATCTGGTCAAGGCGTTCCAGGCCACCGGCCACACCGTGGGCATGTGCGGCGACGGCGCGAACGACGCCCCGGCGCTGCGTCAGGCGGAGATCGGCATCGCCGTCGCCTCCGCCACCGACGTCGCCAAGGCCGCCGCCGGGCTGGTGCTCACCGAACCCGGGCTGGGCGGCATCAAGGCCGCGGTCGAGGAGGGGCGCGCCACCTTCCAGCGCCTGCGCAGCTACACGCTGACCACCTTGATCCGGAAGATCGAGGTGGTGGCCTTCCTCGCCATCGGCCTGGCGCTGACCGGGCAGGCGGTGATGACGCCGCTGTTGATGGTGCTGTTCCTGCTGGCCAATGATTTCCTGACGATGTCGCTGACCACCGATCGGGTGCGCCCCTCGCCGCGGCCCGATCGCTGGCAGATGGGCGGGATCACCCGCGCCTCGGTGCTGCTCGGCCTTGTCCAGTTGGGCTTTGCGGCCGCGGTGCTGGCGCTGGGATGGTTCGGTCTCGGCCTGTCGATCGGGGCGCTGCGCACGCTGGCGTTCGTGACGCTGGTCGCCGGCAGCCAGGCCACGCTTTATGTGGTCCGCGAGCGCGGCAGGCTGTGGGATTCGGCGCCGGGGCGGTGGATCGTCGCTTCCACGCTGGCCGATCTGGCGATCGCGTTGGCGGTGGCGTTCACCGGCACGGTCTCCGCGCCGCTGCCGGTCTGGGTGGTGGCGCTGGTGCTGGCCACGACGGCGGCGTTCGCGGTCGTGCTCGATCTGCTGAAGCGGCCGGTGTTCGCCTGGACCGGGATCGGCGAACGCCCGGCGCCGGGCGCCGGCGCCGGCCGGCGGCGGGCGGGCGGATAAGCGCCTCGCCGGCCGCCCGCCGACGTGGCATCCTTTCCGCAAAACACGCAAGCGGGAGGACGCCCATGACACATGCCCCTTTGGCCGGCAGGACGGCGGTGGTCACCGGCGGCAGCAACGGCATCGGCGCGGCCTGCGTGCGCGCGCTGGCCGCTGCCGGCGCGCGGGTGGCAATCTGCTACCGCACCGGGGCCGAGCGCGCGGAGGCGCTGCGCGGCATGCTGCCCGGCACCGGCCATCGCACGCTGGCGCTCGATCTCACCGACCCCGCCTCGGTGCGTCACATGGCGGAGGCGGTGCGCGCGGCCTGCGGACATCTCGATATCCTGGTGAACTCCGCCGGCGTCACCCGCCCGATCCCGCACGCCGATCTGGACACGCTGGACGAGGCGCTGTTCGACCAGATCCTGATCGCCAACGCGCGCGGCCCCTATTCGGTGATCCGCGCCCTGCTGCCGCTGCTGCGCGCCGGGGGGAGTGGAGGCACGCCGGCGGTGGTGGTGAACATCTCCTCGGTGGCGGCGCTGAACGGCGCCGGCAGCAACATCGCCTACGGCGCGGCCAAGGCGGCGCTGGAGACCATGACGATGTCGCTCGCCCGCG
The DNA here is from genome assembly GCA_021845555.1 of Pseudomonadota bacterium. Taxonomy (GTDB): domain Bacteria; phylum Pseudomonadota; class Alphaproteobacteria; order Acetobacterales; family Acetobacteraceae; genus JAJZVS01. Next base: position 705 of record JAJZVS010000093.1, on the reverse strand, counting down.
TGCTGGGACCGGAGGTGCGGCTGATGTGCGTCGCCCCCGGGCCGGTCGCCACCGACTTCGTCGCCGGGCGCGGGCGGGAGGCGCTGGAGAAGCTCGCCGCCGCCACGCCGCTGCGGCGCGTGGTGGAGGCGGAGGACGTGGCGCAGGCGGTGATGGCCTGCATCACCCACCTGCCGACCAGCACGGGATCGCGCATCATCGTCGATGGCGGGCGGATGCTGTAGCGCCCGCTGCGCGTCAGCCGCCGTCGCGGAAGCGGGTGCGCAGCGGCGCCCATTCGCCGGCGCCGACGCGGGCGAAGGCCTCGCCCACGCTCATGTCGGTCGCACCCTCCGGGTGGCGATGCGTGGCCTTCAGCGCGGCCAGGGCGGCGTCGCCGGCGGCGATGGTGGCGACCAGCAGCAGCGCCGGCACGATCGCCAGGCGGTAGCCGAGGGTCTCGGCCTCGCGCAGGTCGATCGCCGGGGTCTTGCCGCGATGGACCACGTTCAGCAGGCAGGGGCCGCGCACCAGGCGGGGCACCGCGGCCACTTCCTCCAGCGTCTGCGGGGCCTCCAGGAAGGCCATGTCGGCGCCGGCTTCCAGCGCGGCGTTGGCGCGGTCCACCGCTTCCTCGAACCCGGCCACCGCGCGGGCGTCGGTGCGGGCGATGATCAGGAAGTCCTTGTCGCGGCGGGCGGCGCAGGCGGCGCGCAGCTTGGCCAG
>JAJZVS010000092.1 GCA_021845555.1 Pseudomonadota bacterium | reverse complement strand
TATCCTCGGCACCGGGGAGAGCGTGGAAACGCCGATGGTGAGCCAGATGGAGGATTTCACCTCCTCCCGCGCCTTCCGCGTCGCCGGCCCGACCGCGTTCCGCGAAGCGGGGATCACGCACAAGGACGTGGATCACCTGATGATCTACGACGCCTTCGCGCATCTGCCGCTCTATGGGCTGGAGGATCTCGGCTTCGTGCCGCGCGGGGAGGCGGGGCGCTTCATCTCCGAGCGCAACACCGCGCCGGGTGGCAAGCTGCCGCTCAATACCAATGGCGGCGGGCTGTCCTACATGCACTCCGGCATGTACGGGATGTATGCGCTGCAGGAGAGCGTGCGGCAGATGCGCGGCATCGCGCCGGCGCAGATTCCGGGGGCGAAGATCTCGGTCTGCCACGGGGTGGGCGGGATGTTCGCCGCTTCGGGGACGATCATCTTCGGCAACGAGGCGCCGTAAGGGAGCGGGCTGGAGCGGGTGAAGGGAATCGAACCCTCGTGTGCAGCTTGGGAAGCTGCCGTTCTACCATTGAACTACACCCGCGCCGGCGCGGCCCCCGGTTTATAGGGCCGCCGGCTTGACGGCGCAATCCGCCGGGGCATAGAAGCGGCCCCGGCGGTTCCCCCGCCCCTCGTGATTTGTCCGGCCGGATTGCGGCGAGGTGAAACAAGCGCGCTAAAGAGGCCCGTGCTCCTGGCGGCTCCCCGCCCGGGGCACACGCCCTCCGATGGCCGGCCCCACCTTCAGACCCAGGGCCGACCCATGACCACCGATCCCAACTCCCTCCGCCCCGCCACCCGCCTGATCCACGGCGGGACCGTCCGCTCCAACTTCGGCGAGACGTCCGAGGCGCTCTTCCTCACCTCCGGCTTCGTCTATGACAGCGCCGAGCAGGCCGAGGGGACGTTCAACGGCTCCGTCGAGCACTACCAGTATTCGCGCTTCGGCAACCCGACCGTCGGCATGTTGGAAGCCCGGCTGGCGCTGATCGAGGGCGCCGAGGCCTGCCGCGTCACCGCCACCGGCATGGCCGCGGTGCATGCCGCGCTGCTGTCGCATCTGAAAGCGGGCGACCGGGTGGTGGCCTCGCGGGCGCTGTTCGGCTCCTGCCACTGGATCGTCTCCACCTTGCTGCCGCGCTACGGCATCACGTCGGAATTCGTGGATGGCGCCGATCTGGCGCAGTGGCGCGCCGCGCTGTCCCGCCCGGCGCAGCTCGTGCTGGTGGAAACCCCGTCCAACCCGATGCTGGAACTGGTCGATCTGCGCGCGGTGGCCGATCTGGCGCACGCCGCGGGGGCGATCGTGGTGGTCGATAACGTGTTCGCCACGCCCTTGTTGCAGCAGCCGCTGGAACTCGGCGCGGACGTGGTGGTCTATTCCTGCACCAAGCATATCGACGGCCAGGGCCGCGTGCTGGGCGGGGCTGTGTTGGGGCGCAAGAAATGGGTCGATGAAACCTTGCAGCCCTTCGTGCGCAACACCGGTCCCGCACTGTCGCCGTTCAACGCCTGGCTGCTGCTGAAGGGGATCGAGACGCTGGCCCTGCGCGTGGCTGCCGCGAGCCGCGGCGCCGAGACGGTCGCGGCGTTCCTGGCGGCACGGCCGGCGGTGTCGCGCGTCTGGTATCCGACGCGGGCCGACCACCCGCAGCACGCATTGGCAAAGGCGCAAATGAGCGGCGGCGGCACGGTCGTCACGTTCGAGCTTGCCGGCGGCAAGGACGCCGCGTTCCGGGCGATGAACCGGTTCGGGCTGATCGCGATTTCCAACAATCTGGGCGATTCGAAGTCGCTGGCGACCCATCCGGCCACCACCACGCATATGCGGATCGGTGCCGAGGAACGCGCGCGGCTGGGCATCACCGACGGGGTGATCCGGCTGTCCGTGGGGCTGGAGGACGCGGCGGACCTGACGGACGATCTGGCGCAGGCGCTGGCCGGGGCGTAGCCGCCCCGCCGTGCGTCAGTCCCGCCGGTCCGCCCCTTTGGGCCGGCGGGCGCCCAGTGCCAGGGCGAGCAGCATGCCGGTGCCGAGCAGCGGCAGGCTGGCGGGTTCGGGCACGGTCGCGGACGTCGGCGTGCTGACGCTGAACGCGAGGACGTTGGCGGGGGCCAGGCTCGTCCAGGTCGTCGTGCCCGTGGACTGGTAATAGGCCGAGGGTGAAGTCACCGACGCGACGGCCGGGGCCCAGGAATCCCCGGTCGTGTCCGCGGACTGCGCGACCAGCCAGTATTGCGTGCGAGCCGTCACGGCCACCGGCGTGGGCAGGGTGAAAGTGAACACCTGCGCCGAAACTGTATTCGGCGTGAACGATGCCGTGATTACCGCGCCGCTGCCGCTCGGCACCCCGAAGGCATCGCCCTCCAGCGTCAGGCTCATCGCCGCCGACCCGAACAGGGCCAGGGCCACACTTCCCACCGACGTGTTGCTACCGGGGGTGAACGGCTCGGCGATGCTTTCGCCGCTGGAACCGCCGTTGATCGTGAGCCCGGTGCCGCTGCTGAACGTCTGGCCCGGCCCAAAGGTGCTGAAGATCGTCCCTGCGTGGGCAGTGGCAATCGTACCCGCGGCCAACAGCGCCGCCATGACCAACCCGAGCTTCATTCCCGACCGCCCCTTCGATACGACCACCGACGCTGCCCTAACGGGGTAGAACTTGCAATACCGTTACGCCCCGATCGTTCCCCGCTCAGCGCAGCACCGCCAGATCGCAACCCTCGTCGGCCTGCAGCACCTGCTCGGCCACGATACGGTCCCAGCCGCGGGCCGGCACCTCCGGCTTGCGCCAGGCGGCGCGACGGCGGGCGAGTTCGTCCTCCCCCACCAGCAGGTCGAGCTTGCGTTCGCGCACCGAAAGCCGGATGCGATCCCCCGTCTCCACCAGCGCGAGCGGCCCGCCGGCGGCGGCCTCCGGCGCGATATGCAGCACGATCGTGCCGAAGGCGGTGCCGGACATGCGGCAATCGCTCATCCGCACCATGTCCTTCACCCCCGCACGGGCGAGCTTCTTGGGGATCGGCAGGTAGCCGGCTTCCGGCATCCCGGCCGGCGACAGCGGGCCGGCGTTCTTCAGCACCATGATGTCGCGCTCGGTGACATCCAGCGCCGGGTCGTCGATGCGCGCGGCGAGGTCCGCCAGCCCGTCGAACACCAGGGCGCGCGCCTCCATCTCGAACAGCGCCGGCGTTGCCGCGCTACGCTTGAGGATGGCCCCGCGCGGCGCCAGCGACCCGAACAGCGACACGAGCCCGCCCACCGGGGAGACCGGCTCGGCGCGCGCACGGATGTAGCGGCGATCGACGAATTCCGGCGCGCGCAGGCGATCGGCGAGCGTCTTGCCGGTCACGTCGATCGCCTCCCCATGCAGCAGGTCGCGCAGTTCCCACAGCAGCGCGGGCAGGCCGCCGGCGGAATGGAAATCCTCCATGTAGCCCTCCCCGGTCGGTTTCAGATCGACCAGGACGGGGGTGGTGTCGGACAGCTCGTTCAGCCGCGCCAGATCGATGCGGATGCCGCGCCGCCCGGCGATCGCGGTCAGATGGATCAGCGCGTTGGTCGAGCCGCCGATCGCCAGCAGCACGCGCAGCGCGTTCTCCACCGACGCCTCGGTGATGATCTCGGCCGGGCGGATCGGGTGTTCGATCAGCGCCACCGCGCGGGCGCCGGCATCCTCGGCGGCGCGCAGGCGTTCGGCGTGCACGGCGGGGATCGCGGCGGTGTTGGGCGGCATCATGCCCAGTGCTTCCGCGAGGCAGGCCATGGTGGAGGCGGTGCCCATCACGCCGCAGGTGCCGGCGGTGGTGGCCAGCCGCTCCTCGATCCCGGCGATCTTCTCCGCCGAGACGGCGCCGGCGCGATAGGCTGCCCAGTAGCGCCGGCAATCGGTGCAGGCCGACAGCCGCTCCCCCTGGAACGGCGTGGCCAGCATCGGGCCGGTGACCAGCTGGATGCAGGGCACGTTGGCCGAGGCCGCCGCCATCAGCTGCGCCGGCACGGTCTTGTCGCAGCCGCCCACCAGCACCGCGGCATCCATCGGCTGCGCGCTCAGCATCGCTTCGGTATCGAGCGCGGCGAGGTTGCGATAGTGCATCGAGGTCGGAAACAGCGACGGCTCGCACAGGCTGACCGTGGGAAACGCCAGCGGCAGGCCGCCGGCGGCGAGGATGCCGCGCTTCACCGCCTCGATCAGCTCGGGCACCGTGCGGTGGCAGTTGTTGTAGTCCGACCCCGTATCGACGATGCCGACCACCGGGCGATCCAGCATCGCCTGCGAATAGCCCATCGATTTGGCGAACGACCGGCGCAGATAGAGCGCGAAGTCGGGATCGCCGTAGCCGGCGGTGTTGCGCGCGAGGCCGCGGGGCGGCTTGGTCGGGGACTGGGTCATGGCCGGGATGGTACAACGCGCCCGCGCCGGCGGGAAGCGGCGGCGATCACGCCACGCAGAGCGCGAGCAGCCCGCCGAGCTCGCCCGCCTCCCCCAGCGCCGCGATCCGCCCCGCGGCCTCGCGCGCCCTGCCCTCGCCCAGCACCGGTCCCGCCAGCGTCAGGAACTTCGCCTCCAGCCGCTGCCCCTGCCGATCCAGGTCCGCCGCCGGCACGCCGGAATCGTGGCGCGCGCGCAGCACGCTGCCGTCGGTCAGTTCGAGTTCGAGCTCGGCCAGCGTATGCGACCGGTCGGGGCGGAAATCGAAGCTCACGCGATCGCGCAGGCCGGTCAGCACCGGATCGGCGGCCGTGGCTTCGGAATAGGTGGCGAGCGCCCCGGTCTCGATCCCGGCCAGCGCCATCGCCGTGGTCAGGCGCAGGCTGAACTTGGCTTCCAGCCCGGTGCGCGGGCTCGGGATGTTGCACACCCGGTCGCAGGCTTCCGACAGCGTCAGGCGTGCCGCGGCGATCCGCTCGGGGGCCAGGCCGTGCGCCTCGCGCAGGGCGCGCGCCGCCTCGATCGGCGCATGCGTCAGGTAGCAGGCGGCGTGGTATTTGAACAGATTGGCAAGGATATGGAACCCGCCCGGCGGCGTCTTGAACGCGCGGGCCGGATGGAAGTCCGGGCTGTGGGTGGCCGCGAAGCCCTGCGGACACTCGATCGCGTCGGCCCGGCTGGTGAAGCCGCGCGCGGCGAGTTTTGCCGCCAGCAGCCCGTGATAGGCGGCTTTGCCGGCGTGCAGCGGCTTGCAGTCGGTGCCGAACATGGATTTCAGCCCCGCCGCCTGGGTGGCGGCGATCCCGAGCGCGGCGGCGAACCGCGCCGCGTCCAGCCCCAGCAGATGCGCGCAGGCCGCCGCGGCGCCCAGGCTGCCCAGGGTCGCGGTGGCGTGGAAACCGAGGCCGTCGTAGTGCCCCGGCGCGATCGTGCGGCCGACCCGACAGGCCAGCTCGGTGCCGGCGACGAAGGCGGTGAGCAACTCGGGGCCGGTGGCGCCGCGCGCCTCCCCCAGTGCCAGCAGCGCCGGCAGGATCGCGACCGAAGGATGGCCCGGCATCGCCATGTTTACGTCGTCGAAATCGAGCGCGTGGCCCGCCGCGCCGTTCAGCAGCGCCGCCGCGGCGGGCGGCAGCCGGCTCGCGCGGCCGAGCAGGGTGGCGCCCGGCGTGCCCCCTGCCTCGGCCAGTTCGGCGAACAGGATGTCGGCAAGGGGCTCGCGCGCGCCGGCGAGCGCGCAGCCGATCGTGTCCAGCACCGCGTGGCATGCCACCTGGCGCACCGGCGCCGGCAGATCCGCCCACCGCAGCGTGCGGGCCTGTTCGGCCAGGTGCCGCGTCATGCCCTCGGCCGCCATGTCGATCGCAACGTTCATCGGCCTGCTCCCCTGTTCGCCGCTCCGGATCACTCGCCGCGGAACACCGGCTTGCGCTTTTCGTTGAACGACCGGATGCCTTCGCGACGATCCTCGGTCGGCACCATCCGGTTGTACGCCTCGATCTCGAACATCATGCCGCTGGCCAGATCCATGTTCTGCCCGTAGTTGACCGACTGCTTGATCTGCCGCGTCGAGATCGGCGCGTTGGCGGCGATCCGCGCGGCGGTGGCGAGCGTGTCGGCCAGCAAGGTCTCGGCCGGGCAGATGCGGTTGACCATGCCCCATTGCAGCGCTTCCTGCACGGTGAACGGCGTGCCGGTCAGCATGATCTCCTTCGCCCTTCGCGCACCGACCGCGCGCGGCAGGTTCTGCGTGCCGCCGGCGCCGGGCATGATGCCGAGCGTGACTTCGGTCAGCGCGAAGCGGGCATGCGGCGCGGCGTAGATGAAGTCGGCGCACAGCGCGATCTCCAGCCCGCCGGCGAAGGCGGCGCCGTTCACCGCGGCGATCAGCGGCACCGGGCAAGACAGCAGGGCGCGGATGCCGCGCTCGAAGATCAGGTGCTGATCCTGCCACTGCCGGTCGGTCATGCCGTTGCGTTCCTTCAGGTCGCCGCCGGCGCAGAACACCCGCTCCCCGTGGCCGGTCAGCACGACGCAGCGCTGCGCGGCGGGATCGGCGGCGATGGAGTCGAACAGCGCCAGCAGGTCGCGGCCCATCTGCGTGTTCATCGCGTTCGCCGCGTCCGGGCGATGGAGCGTCACCAGCAGCGTGTGCTCCTGCGGGGTTTCGACGCGCAGCGTATCGAAGGTCTGGGACATGGTCGGCGGGGCCTTTTCGTATGGATTGGTGAGCGGGGCTTATACGCCGGCCAGCGCGGCCGTCACCGCCTCGGCAAGCCGCGCGGCGATCTCGTCGATCTCGGCTTCGGTCACGATATAGGGCGGCGCGATCACCACATGATCGCCCTGGCGTCCGTCGATCGTGCCGCCCATCGGATAGACCGCGAGGCCACGGGCCAGCGCTTCCCGCTTGATCCGCTCGTGCATCTTCAGCGTCGGGTCGAACACCTGCTTGGACGCACGATCCGCGACCAGCTCGATGGCGCGGAACAGGCCGCGCCCGCGGATGTCGCCGACATGCGGGTGGTTGCCGAACTGCTCGGTCAGCGCCGCGTCCAGCCGCGCGCCCATCCGCCGCACGTTCGCCAGCAGCCGGTCCTCGCGGATGATGCGCTGCACCTCCAGCGCGGCGGCGCAGGCCACCGGGTGCGCCTGATACGTGTGCCCGTGCATGAAGGCGCCCGAGCCGGCGGCAAGCGCGGCGACGATCCGTTGCGCGATCAGGATGCCGCCGATCGGCTGGTAGCCGCCGCCCAGCCCCTTGGCGATCACCTGGATATCCGGCGTCACACCCTCCTGTTCCCAGGCGTGCATGGTGCCGGTGCGGCCCATGCCGCACATCACCTCGTCCAGGATCAAGAGCGCGCCGTGACGGTTGCAGATCGCCCGCACCCGCTCGAAATACCCCGCCGGCGCGGCGACGCAGCCGGCGGTGGCGCCCACCACCGGCTCGGCGACGAAGGCGATCACCGTTTCCGGGCCGAGGCGGGTGAATTCCGCTTCCAGCTCGGCGGCCAGGCGGTCCACATACTGCGCGTCGCTTTCGCCGTCGCGCTGGAACCGGTAGGCGAAGGCCGGCGAGACATGGCTGAAGGCGTCGGACAGGATCGGCTGGTACAGCGCCCGGCGCATCATGTTGCCGCCGACGGCGAGCGCGCCCAGCGTGTTGCCGTGGTAGCTCTGCCGCCGGGCGATGAAATGCGTGCGCCGGGGCTGGCCGATCTCCACGAAATACTGCCGCGCCAGTTTCAGCGCCGCCTCGGTGCCCTCGGAACCGGAGGAGCAGAACCAGGCATGGCTGAGCCCGCCGGGCGATCCTTCCAGGATCAGCTCGGCCAGCGCCTCGGCCGGTTCGCTGGTGAAGAAGCCGGTGTGAGCATAGGCAAGCTGCCCCGCCTGCCGGCCGATCGCCGCCGCCACGCGTTCGTTGCCGTGGCCGAGGCAGGCGACCGCGGCGCCGCCCGAGGCATCGATGATCTCCCGCCCGTCCGCCAGCCGCAGGCGGATACCGCTGCCGCCCACGGCCACCGGCGGCACGCCGCCGGAACGATGCAGAACGCGGCTCATGCCGCCGCCTCCGCGCGCACCCCAAGATGCGCGAGCCGCGGCATCACCTCCCGCTGCAACAGGCCGAGCGAGGTCTCCCACGCGCCCGGATTGTCCGCGTAGTCGAAGCCGAACACGAGCAGCACGCCGAAGCCGCCGGTCTCGTGGTACAGCCGCTCGATCTTCTCGGCCACCGTGGCCGGCGAGCCGATCAGCCAGTTGTGCCGTGCGCAATAGTCCACCGTGACGTCGGACGTCGCCACGTCGGGCGCGTGCTTGAGGTATTCGAGGAAGCCGAAATTATCGAGCAGCGGCAGGAAATACTCCCGCATCATCCGCCCCATCATGCCGCCCGCCGACAGGCGCCAGGCCTCGGCGTCGGTCTCGGCGACGAACACCTCGCGCACATGGCGCCAGTCGGCGCGGTTCGGGGTGCGGCCGGTGCGGGCGGCGCCGATTTCCACCGCCTCCCAGTGCGAGGCGATATAGCCTGCGTTCAGGTTCAGGCTCAGCGGCAGGAAGCCGCGTTCCCCGGCCAGCTTCAGCGTGTCCGATCCCTTCGACAGGCCGGCCACGCCGATCGGCGGATGCGGCTGCTGCAACGGGCGGATATGCGGGCGCAGGAAGCCGTACATCTCCGCCGGCTTCGACACTTTCCAGAACTTGCCCTCGTAGTCGAACGGTTCCTCCGCGCTCCACAGCCGCAGGATGATGTCCAGCGCCTCGCGCGTCATCTCCCGGTTGGCCCCGCTCATGCCGTCCACGTGGAACATCGCCCAGTCGGACGGCAGGCCGGAGGCGGCGATGCCGAAATTGAGCCGCCCGTCCGACAGATGATCCAGCATCGCCACCCGGTTGGCGAGTTCCGCCGGGTGATGGTACGGCAGCAGGAAGCCGCCGGGGCCGATGCGCAGCCGGGTCGTTTCGCGCAGCGCCTGCGCGATCAGCAGATCGGGCGCCGGGTTCGGCTCCCACGGCGCGGTGTGGTGCTCACCGATCCAGGCTTCCAGATAGCCGAGCGTATCGAGCCAGCGCAGCGTGGTCAGGTCCCACTCCACCCCGGCCTTGAGGCCGCGTTCCGGCGGGTGCGAGGGCATGGTGAAATAACCGAGCTGCATGGCGATCCTCCATCGCGGCGCCGGGCTGTGCCGCCGGGCCTGGCGGCGAGGCTACACCCGCCGGCGCGGCCGGGGCGAGGGGCCTACTCGGCCGCCGCCCGCAGCGCCGCCCCGGCGGCGATCGGGCACAGCGGCAGCGCGGCGGCCAGCATCGCCGCCAGCAGCAGCAGGTGCGGGCGCGGGCTCTCCCCGAAGGACGCGGCGCTCACCGCCCCGGCGCCGAAGATCAGCACGGGTACCGCGAGCGGCAGCACCAGCAGCGGCAGCAGCACCCCGCCGCGCCGGGCCCCCAGCACCACCGCCGCCCCGGCGGTGCCGAGCAGCGACAGCAGCAGCGTGCCGGGCAGCAGCCCCCCCAGCAGCACTGGGATCAGCCCGGACGGCATCCGCAGCATCACCGCCAGCGGCGCCGCCACCACCAGCAGCGGCAGCCCCGTCATCAGCCAATGCGCCAGCGCCTTCGCCCCGGCCACCGCGGAGGCCGGCAGGCCGCACAGCAGCAGCAGGTCGAGCGAGCCATCCTCGAAATCCGCGCCGAACAGCCGATCGAGCGGCAGCAGCGCCGCCAGCAGCGCCGCGACCCAGATGATCCCCGGCCCCACCAGCGCCAAGGTCTGCGGCCCCGGTCCGATCGCCAGCGGGAACATCGTCACCGCGATGGCGAAGAAGAACAGCGCCGCCAGCGTGTCCCCGCCGTGGCGCAGGGCCAGGCGGAGTTCCCGCCCGAGCAGCGCCAGGAACCGCGTCATGCCAACCGTAGCTCCGCCGCGCCATCCAGCGGCAGCGGCAGGTGGGTGGCCGCCACCACCAGCCCGCCGCCGGCGCGGTGCGCGGCCAGCAGCGTCCCGAACCGGGCGACCGAGGCGGTGTCGAGCCCCAGCGTCGGCTCGTCCAGCAGCCAGAGCTTCGCCCGCGAGACCGCCAGCCGGGCCAGCGCGAGCCGTCGCTTCTGGCCCGCCGACAGCATCCGCGCCGGCAGATCGGCCAGCTCCGCGAGCCCCAGCGCGGCCAGCGCCGCCCCCGCGTCACCGCCCCCGGCGGCAGCGGCGAAGCGCAGGTTCTCGGCCGCCGTCAGGCCGGGCTTCACCGCGTCCTGGTGCCCGACATAGACCAGCCGCGCGCCATGCGCCGCCGGGTCCGCCAGCGCGTCCTCCCCGTCCCACAACAGCCGCCCGGCGGCGGGGCGGAGCAGGCCGGCGAGCAGGCGCAGCAGGGTCGATTTGCCCGAGCCGTTCGGCCCGACCAGCAGCAGCGCGCCGCCGGCGGGCAGCGCGAAATCGATGTCGCGCAGCACCAGCCGCTCGCCCCGGAAGGCCGCCACGCTCTCCGCCTGCAACACGTCGGTTCCGCCGCCTGTCCGGGCTCGCGATCGGGGTCGTCCGGTGGACGGAACCCGGCCGGTGTGGTTAAAGCCGCGCCGCGAGAGCGCGTGCGCCAGCCGCCCTAAACCACGGCCCGCCGCGGCAGACAACATGCAAGGGGCGTCCTGAACGGACGAATAGGCCATGACCGCGATCGGACAGGACAGCCTGAAGACCCGCCGCACCCTCACCGTCGAGGGTCAGGCCTACGAGTATTTCTCGCTGCCCGACGCGGCGAAGGCGCTGGGCGACATCTCCCGCCTGCCGGTCAGCCTGAAGGTGCTGCTGGAGAACGTGCTGAGGTTCGAGAACGGCACCAGCTACAAGGTCGATGACGCCCGCGCCATCGCCGGCTGGCTGCCCGCCGGCCATTCGGACCGGGAAG
>JAJZVS010000091.1 GCA_021845555.1 Pseudomonadota bacterium | reverse complement strand
CGCTTCTACGAAGGGCGGGCGTTCGTCCGCGTGACCGACAAGCCACCGCAGACCAAATGGGCTACCGGCTCGAACCTCGCGTTCGTCAGCTATGCGGCCGATCCAGAACGCAACCTGGTGATCGCGGTGGGCGTGGTGGACAATCTGGGCAAGGGCGCGGCCGGCCAGGCGGTGCAGAATGCGAACCTGATCTGCGGCCTGCCAGAAACTACGGGGCTGGACGGCGCACCTGTTTGGCCGTGATGAAGGCGGGCCTCCAGGCAGCTATTCAATCCGCTTCGTCGGTCCGCTGGGGGCCGGAAGCTGAAATTCAAACTGCCCCACTCCCCCGGGCCGCCAGCCCTCGACACCGCGCGCGCGGCTTGCGAGGCTGCGGGCAGGTCCGGACAAGGGGGAACGAACCATGCGCATCGCGTTGATCGGCCAGCAGGATTTCGGCCGCGCCGTGCTGGAGGCGTTCCTCGCCCGCGGCGATACCGTCGCCTGCGTGTTCTGCGCCCCGGAAACCGGCCGCCCCGACCCGCTGCGGCTCGCCGCGGAGGCGCGCGGCGTGCCGGTGCATCAGTTCGCCAAGCTGACGGACCCGGCCGCCGAGACGGCGCTGCACGAGGCGGCGGTCGAGATCGGGGTGATGGCTTACGTGACGCAGTTCATGCCGCAGGCGTTCTGCGCCATCCCGCGCCACGGCACGATCCAGTTCCACCCGAGCCTGCTGCCCGCGCATCGCGGCGCCAGTTCCATGAGCTGGGCGATCATCACCGGGCGGCGCACCACCGGGCTTTCCATCTTCCGCCCCACCGACGGGCTGGACGAAGGCCCGGTGCTGTTGCAGCGCAAGGTGCGGATCGAACCGGACGACACGCTGGGTTCGCTCTATTTCGGCAAGATCTTCCCGCTCGGCGTCGCCGCCCTGATCGAGGCCGCCGAGGGCGTGGTGGCCGGACGCCTCGCCGCGCTGGCGCAGCACGAGGCGGAGGCCGGCTACGAGGGGATCGTGCGGGAAGCGGAATCGCAGATCCACTGGGCGAGCCACATCGACCAGACCTACAACCTGATCCGCGCCTGCAACCCCGCGCCCGGCGCCTGGACCACCGTGGACGGCCGCAAGCTCTACATCTTCGACTGCGCCAAGCGGGCCGCGCGCGTCTTCGCCGAGGTGAAGGGCAAGCGGATCGGCGCGGTGGTGGCGGCCACGCCGGCGGGGCTCGTGGTGCACGGCCAGGGCGGGTTCATCGAGATCGCCCGCTTGCGCTTCGACGGCGGCAAGAAGATCGCCGCCGCCGAAGCGGGGATCGCGGTCGGGACGGTGCTGGGGGGCTGAGCCCTCAGCCGATCCGGCCGGCGAGGTCCTGGATGAACTGCCACGCCACCCGCCCGGAGCGGGCGCCGCGCGTCACCGACCATTCGTTCGCTTCCGCGCGCAGCGCCTCGGTCCCGATCGGCAGGCCGAGCGAGGCGGCATAGCCCTCGACCATGGCGAAATACGTGGCCTGGTCGCAGTTGTGGAAGCCGATCCACAGGCCGAACCGGTCCGAGAGGGAAACCTTCTCCTCCACCGCCTCGCCCGGATTGATCGCGGTGGCGCGCTCGTTCTCGATCATGTCGCGCGACATCAGGTGCCGGCGGTTGGAGGTGGCATAGAACAGCACGTTGTCCGGCCGCCCCTCGATGCCGCCGTCCAGCACCGATTTCAGCGCTTTGTAGTCGGTGTCCTCGCGCTCGAAGGAAAGATCGTCGCACAGGATCAGGCAGCGCTGCGGCTTGCCGCGCAGCAGGTTGAGCAGGTCGGGCAAGGTGCCGATCTCCTCGCGATGGATCTCGATCAGCACCAGCGCGCCGGGGTGTTCCGTGTTCACCACCGCATGCACGGCCTTGACCAGGGAGGACTTGCCCATCCCGCGCGCGCCCCAGAGCATCGCGTTGTTGGCGGGCTTGCCGGCGGCAAAGCGGGCGGTGTTGTCGAGCAGGATGCGCTTCTGCCGCTCCACCCCCTGCAGCAGTTCGATGCCGACGCGGGAGACCTTGGCCACCGGCACCAGGCTCGGCGGGTCGGGCCGCCAGATGTAGGCCTCTGCCGCGGCGAGGTCGAGCGGCGGCGGGGGCTTCGGGGCGAGGCGTTCCAACGCCTCCGCGATGCGGATGGCGGTCTCGGTCAGGCGCAGGTCCATATGATGAAATCCAGGAAACTTGACGTGGGAGGGGCGGAACCTATGGTCCGGCCGCACTTCCCGCAACCGCACGCACTTCAACCCGGGCCCAGGGCCCGAGCAGGATTCAGATGCTGATCTCTTCCGCCTACGCCCAGGGCGCCTCCGTCGGCGGGTTCGACCTCGCCGGCGCCTTCGGCAGCGCCTCCCAGTTCCTGCCCCTGGTACTGATCTTCGTGGTGTTCTACTTCCTGCTGATCCGGCCGCAGCAGCAGAAGCAGAAGGAAACCCGGCGGATGCTGTCCGAGCTCAAGCGCGGCGACCGGGTGGTCACCGGCGGCGGCATCCTCGGCGTGGTGCAGCGGGTGCCCACCGTCGCCGGCAAGGACGGCAAGCCGGTCGCGGGGTCGGAGATCGAGGTGGAGATCGCCCCCAACCTCCGCGTGACCGTGCTGCGCGAGACCATCACCACGGTGCTGCGCCCGGAAGCCGCCAACGATCCGAAGCCGGCGGCGAAGCCGAAGAAGGCGTCCTGAGCGCGGCATTGCGCATGTGATACCGGCGGCCTTTCGCGCCGGCCGGTCTCGCGCGCGGGGTTGGTGGACGGCCGATATGAGTTGCCGCCGGCGGGACCGGCCCTTCGCGGATGAAACCGCGGTCCGGCACGCCCCCTCCCGTCATGGTCGCCCGTCGGGGGCCGCCCGTCGGGCCGGCCCTCGAACCGGCCATCTGCCCCAGATCGTTCGTGCGCGGATGGGCGGCTCGATGGCCGGCCATGACGGCGCTGTACGTGGCGGGTTTGTGTTAAGGCGGCGATTGCCGGCGCCCGGCACGACGTGGCAGAACCTGCCGCCATGATCGATCGTCGCTCGCTGCTGGCCACCCTGCCCTCGCTGCTCGCCGCCCCGTCCGCCATCGCGCTGGGCCTGCGCCCGGCGGAGGCGGCCGCGATCGGCGATCCGGCCGGCTTCGACCGCTTCCTCGCCGGCGTGCGCGCCGAGGCCCGGCGCGACGGCATCGCCCCGGCCACGCTGGACCGCGCCCTCCATGGCCTGACGCCGAACCAGGAGGTGCTGCGGCGGGAACGCCACCAGCCCGAGTTCACCATGACCTGGGCGCACTACCAGCGCCTGCTGATCACGCCGCAGCGAATCGCCGCCGGGAAAGCCGCGTGGCGGGAGAACCGCGCGCTGTTCGGACGGGTGGAGCAGCGGTTCGGCGTCGGTCCCGGCGTGATCCTCGGCATCTGGGGCATCGAGTCGACCTTCGGCACCCAGACCGGCAACTTCCAGGTGGTCGATACCCTGGCCACGCTCGGCTTCGCCGGCACCCGGCCGGGCTTCTTCCGCTCCGAGTTGATCGCCGCGCTGCGGATCCTGAATGACGGCGACATCACGCCGGGGCGGATGACCGGCTCCTACGCCGGGGCGATGGGGCAGCCGCAATTCATGCCGAGCTCCTATCTGCATTACGCGGTCGATTTCACCGGCAACGGCAGGCGCAACATCTGGACCAGCGTGCCCGACGTGCTCGCTTCGGTGGCCAACTACCTGGCGCGCAACGGCTGGCACGCCCAGCAGGGTTCGGAAGGGCTGGACCGGGAAGGGCTGGAGTGGGGCGCGCCGGCACTGCTGCCGCCGGGCTACGCCCCGCGGGTCGGCAACCGCATGCTGCCGGTCGCCGGCTGGGAGCGGCTCGGGGTGCGGCCCGCACGCGCCGGGGCGCTGGCGCGGACGACGCCGGTCCGGCTGGTGCGCCCGGCCGGCGTGGACGGGCCGGCCTATCTCGTCACCGCCGATTTCGACGCCATCCGCCGCTACAACCCGTCCGATTTCTATGCCCTCGCGGTCGGACTGCTCGGCCGGAAAATCCTGGCGTGAAACGTCTTCTCGCGCTGCTGCTCGGCCTGCTGCCGGCGGCGTGCAACCTGCACGCGCCGGCGCCGCACCCGCGCTACGTGCTGGGCAAGCCGTATCAGGCCGACGGCGTCTGGCATTATCCGCGGGCGCGCGAGGATGCGGTGATGACCGGCCTCGCCGCGATCGCACCCTCCGGGCATGCGCCGCTGACCGCCAACGGGGAGGCGTTCGATCAGCGCGCCCTCGCCGCTTCCAGCCGCACGCTGCAACTGCCGGCGATCGCGCGGCTGACCAACCTCGCCAACGGCCGGCAGATCGAGGTCCGGATCAACGACCGCGGACCGGCGAACCCGGCGCGGCTGACCCTGGTGACGCGCCGCGTCGCGGCGCTGCTCGGCTTCCCGCCCTCCGGCGTTGCGCGCGTGCGGCTGCGGGTGCTGCCCGGTCCCAGCCAGCGTGCCGCGAACGGGCTGGCCGGGGCCCCGCATCTGGCGGTCGCGCGGGCGCCGGTCGCAGCGGTGGTTTCCATGCCGCTCGGCCCGCCAGGGACGAATGCCGGCGCGACATTCTCCGGGCCGGTGCCGGCGCTGCCGGCGTCCGCCGCGCCTGCGGGCCACCCGGCCACGGCGGACGCTGGCAGCGCCGGCGCCGGCGCCGCCCTGGTGCCGGCGCTGTCGCCGGCCGTCACCCAGGTCGCGGCGGCGCCGGGCGCGCTCTATGTGCGGCTCAACACATTCACCGAATACCAGTATGCGGCGCAGTTGCAGGCGCGGCTTGTCGGACTGCATCCCGCCATCGTGCGATCCTTCTCGGGCGGCGAGGAGAAATTCACCGTCCGCATCGGCCCCTTCGCCCATGTGGCGCCGGCCGACGCGGCGCTGGGCCAGGTCATCCGCGCCGGCTTCCCGGCGGCGCGGATCGTGGTGCGATAGGAGACCCCGTTTCCATGCTGACCCGCCGCTCCGCCCTGCTCGGAACTGTTGCCTTCGCCGGGGCCGGACTCGCCGGGGCCGGACTCGGCGCCGCGCCTGCCCTCGCGCGGGGCCGCCGGCCCCTGGCGGCGGCCAAGCCGGCCGCCCCGCCGCCGCCGCCCGCCACCCCGGCCGAGACGCCGATCGGCCCGGTGGCGACCGACGCGCAATGGGCCTTCATGCAGGACGTCAACACCGGGGCCGTCCTGCTGCACAAGCAGGCGGAGGCGGAGATGACCCCGTCCTCCATGACCAAGCTGATGACGCTCTACATCCTGTTCAGCCGGCTGAAGGCCGGGCGGATGAAGCTGGACGACAAGCTGCCGGTCACCCGGACCGCCTGGCGGTTCGGCGGCTCGAAGATGTTCGTCGAGGTGGGCACCACCGTCTCGGTGCGCGATCTGATCAAGGGGATCATCGTCGATTCCGGCAACGACGCCTGCATCGTGGTGGCCGAGGCGATCGCCGGCTCGCAGGCGCAGTTCGCCGCGCTGATGAACCAGGAGGCCAAGCGGCTCGGCCTCACGCACTCGCATTTCGTCAACCCGATGGGCTGGCCGGACCCGGACCATTACATGAGCGCGCACGACATCTGCCGCGTGGCGGTGGCGCTGATCAAGGATTTCCCGGAGTACTACCACTATTTCGGCGACAAGACGTTCACCTACAGCAACATCACCCAGCAGAACCGCAACCAGCTGGTGGACAACGGCACCGCCGACGGGCTGAAGACCGGGCATACCGAGGCCGGCGGTTACGGCCTGGTCGCCAGCGCCGAGCGCAACGGGCGGCGGCTCGTGGTGGTGCTGAACGGCATGCCGAGCGGGCGCGAGCGCACCGAGCAGGGCGAGCGGCTGCTCGACTGGGGCTTCGCCAATTTCGAGGACGTGACCCTGTTCGCCGCCGGCGCGCCGGTCGATCATGCGCCGGTCTGGCTCGGCACCGCCCCCACCGTGCCGCTGGTCGCGGCGCACCCGCTGGTGGTGACGATGCCGCGCGGCTGGCAGAGCGGCACCAAGGTGACGGTGAACTACGATTCCCCGGTGCGCGCGCCGGTGGCGAAAGGCGCGCCGATCGGCAGCGTGACGGTGGCCCGGGCCGGCATGCCCGACCTGCAGGTGCCGCTGCTGGCCGGAGCGGCGGTGCCGCGGCTCGGCCTGCCCGGCCGGGCGGTGGCGGTGCTGATGCACGACCTCGCGCACGTCATCGGCCACTAACCAGCCACGCATGGCGCACGGGCGCTTCATCACCCTGGAAGGCGGCGAGGGCGCCGGCAAATCCACCCAGGCACGGCTGCTCGCCGCCGCGCTGGAAGCGGCCGGCGTGCCGGTGGTGCTGACCCGCGAGCCGGGCGGCGCGCCGGGGGCGGAGGCGATCCGCGCCCTGCTGCTCGGCGGATCGGCGGCGCTGCTGCCGGGGACCGAGACGCTGCTGCATTTCGCCGCGCGGCACGAGCACGTGGGCCGGACGATCGGCCCGGCGC
Source organism: Pseudomonadota bacterium (assembly GCA_021845555.1). Taxonomy (GTDB): domain Bacteria; phylum Pseudomonadota; class Alphaproteobacteria; order Acetobacterales; family Acetobacteraceae; genus JAJZVS01. The sequence goes on along the minus strand of JAJZVS010000091.1, from coordinate 4,483 downwards.
TGGCGGCGGGACGCTGGGTGGTGTGCGACCGCTTCACCGACTCGACCCGCGCCTATCAGGGCTTCGGCCTCGGCGTGGCGGCCGGCACGATCGCCGCGCTCGATGCGCTGGTCGGGCTGGTGCCGGACCTCACGCTGGTGCTCGATGTCCCGCCCAGGACGGCCGCGCGGCGGCTGGCCGGGCGCGGGAACGCGGCGGACCGCTACGAACGACTGGACGCGGCCTTCCACGCCAGAGTGCGGGCGGGGTTCCGCGCGATCGCCGCCGAGGCGCCGGCGCGCTGCGTGCTGATCGATGCCGCGGGACCGGTGGAGGCCGTGCAGGCGGCGATCCTGGCCGCGGTGCGCGCCCGCCTTCCCGCCCCCGGCCTGGCGCCGGCGGGCGCGGGCGAAAAAAAACAGGGCGGCGCGGGGGGCGCGCCGCCCTGAGGTGGCCGCGCGATCGCGCGGCATTCGGGGAGGAAACAGGAAGCCAGCACGTCAACTAGCTCCACGACCGGCAATATGGCCGGTTGACAGTTACGAAAAAGTTGAGGAATCCGCGCATGGCGAAAAGTTTTGTCCGGTCCGGTCCGCTCGCCGGCCTGCGGGTGCTGGAGATCGGCCACTACATCGCCGGCCCCTTCTGCACCCGGCTGCTGGCCGATCTCGGCGCCGAGGTGGTGAAGATCGAGCCGCCCGGCGGCGATCCGGTGCGCGGCTGGGGCGCGGCGGTGGCGGGCAACGCGGTCTGGTTCTCCATCCACGGGCGCAACAAGCTGTCCGTCGTGCTCGACCTCAAGCGCGAGCGGGATATCGCGCTGCAACTGGCCGCGCGCGCCGATGTGCTGGTGGAGAACCTGCGCGCCGGGCAGCTGGAACGGCTCGGCCTCGGGCCGGACGTGTTGCAGGCGGCGAACCCGCGCCTCGTGATCGCGCGTATCTCGGGCTACGGGCAGGACGGGCCGTATCGCGACAAGCCGGCGTTCGGCGCGATCGGCGAGGCGATGGGCGGGCTGCGCCACCTTACCGGCTACCCCGCCGGCACCACCGAGCTGCCGCCGCCGCGCTGCGGCATCTCAATCAGCGACGACCTGGCCGGGCTCTATGCCGCGATCGGCCTGCTCGCGGCGGTCTGGCAGCGCGACGCCGGCGGCCCGGCGCGCAACGGACCCCTCCCGGCCGGGACCGGACGCGGGCGGGTGATCGACGTGAATCTGGTGGACAGCGTGTTCAGCCTGATGGAGGGGATGCTGCCGGAATACGCGTTGGACGGGCGCATCCGCCAGCCGCAGGGCGCGGCGATCGCGACCGCGGCGCCCACCAACACCTACCCCTGCGCGGACGGCAAGTGGCTGGCGATCGCCGGCAACTCCGACCTGATCTTCGCCCGCATGATGGCGGCGATCGGCCGGCCCGACCTCGCCGCCGACCCCGCCTATGCCACCAACGCCGACCGCTGCGCGCGGCGCGAGGCGCTGGATCAGGCGATCGCCGCCTGGACCCGCACCCTGCCCGCGGCGGAAGCCGAGGCGATCCTGGAAGCCGCCGAGGTGCCGTGCTCGCGCCTGTTCGACATCGCCGATTGCGCCGCCGACCCGCATTTCCGTGCCCGCGGCGCGGTGCTGGAGGTGACCGACCCGTTGATCGGCCGCACCCTGCATCCGGGCCCCGCGATCCGGCTGGACGGCGAAGCGCCCGAGGACGTGGTGGGCTGGACCGGCCCGGCGCCGGGCGCGCATACGGACTACGTGCTGCACGAGCTGCTCGGCCTGCCGCGCGCCGCGGCCGGGCCGGCGTGAGCGGTCCCTTCCCCACCCGCCGCCAGGGACTTCCGTTCTCCGCATGACCGCCACCGCGCTGTTCGTCGTTCCGGGCGCCTTTCTCGCCGCCCTGCTGCGCGGCTTCACCGGCTTCGGCTTCGTGATGGCCGCGGTGCCGCTGCTCAGCCTGGCGCTGCCGCCCAGGGAGGTGGTGCCGCTGGCACTCCTGCTCCAGTTCGAGGTTGGGCTGATGGACTTGCCCTCGGCGGCGCGCCGGTGCGACTGGCGATCGCTGCGCTGGCTGGGCCCCGGCATCCTCATCGGCACGCCGCTCGGCCTGCTGGCCCTGACGAGCCTGTCGGCGAACGGGGCGCGGCTGGCGATCGGACTGCTGATCGCCGGCGCGGTGATCCTGCTGAGCCGCGGGCTGCGCCTGGAAGGGCACCCGTCGCGCTGGGTCACGCTCGGGGTCGGCGTCGTGTCCGGCGCGATGAGCGGGCTGTCCGGCATCTCCGGCCCGCCGGTGATGACCTATCTGCTGGCACTGCCGCACAGCACCGCGGTGGTACGGGCCACGGCGATCGTGTTCTTCGCGATGACCAGCACGGTCGCGCTGGCGTCGATGGCGACGCGCGGGCTGGTGACCGGCCAGGAGCTGATCTGGTCGGGGCTGGCGCTGCCGGCCCTGTTCGCGGGCGCGCGGATCGGCGCCTGGGGCTTCCGCCGCACCGAGCCGCGCCATCATCGCGCGACCGCGCTCACGGTGCTTTCGGTGCTGGCGCTGACGCTGATCCTGCGCGCCCTGGCGCACGCCTGATCCGGCGCGGGGTTCGTTAACCCGCGGTCAAGCATTCGGCGCCACGCTGACGGGATGAACCCGAGCGGAATCGGCCTCTTTACCCTGGCGGCGCAACGGATGGCCTGGCTTGACCAGCGCCAGACGGTGCTGGCGCGCAACATCGCCAATCTCGACACGCCCGGCTACACGCCGCGCGACGTCGCGCCCTTCGCCGCCACGCTGGCGGATGCCGCCGGCACGCTGCGGCGGGATCAGCCGCGGCAACTGCCCGGCACCGCCCCCGGCCTGCTGTCGGGGCGGACCCGGCCGGACGCACGGGCGCCGGACGGCAACGCGGTGCCGCTCGCGGCGGAACTGACGAAAGTGGCCGATACCGCGACGGAACAACGGCTGGTGACGTCGCTGTATGCGAAATACATGGCGATGTTCCAGCTCGCGCTCGGCCACGGCAACGGATGAGAGAACGGAAGGACGCGGCAATGGACCTCGGCAAGGCACTCGCCATCTCGGCCGCCGGCATGGACGCGCAAGGCACGCGGCTGCGCGTGATCGCGGAGAATCTGGCGAACCAGAACACCACCGGGGCCGCGCCCGGCGCCGCGCCATACCGGCGCAAGACGGTGACGTTCGCCGATACCATGAACCGGCAGGCGGGCACCGACCTCGTGCAGGTGCAGTCGGTCGGGCAGGACCCGAGTCCGTTCCCGCTGCGCTACGACCCGTCCAACCCGGCGGCCAACGCGCAAGGCTACGTGAAACTGCCCAACGTCAACAGCTTCATCGAAATGATGGACATGCGCGACGCCGAACGCAGCTACGACGCCAACCTGTCGGTGATGCAGGCGACCCGCAGCATGCTGACCCGGACCATCGGCCTGCTGAAATGAGCGCGATCCCCACGATTACCGTCACGCCCGGCGCGGCGGCGCGCGCCTACGGCACTACCGCCACCGGCGGGAGCGGCGGCGCAACCCCGGACTTCGGCGCCACGCTGCAACGCGCGATCGCCGGCGCGGTCAGCACGGGCCAGGCGGCCGACCAACAGGCGATGGCGGCCATCGCCGGCAAGGGCAACCTCACCGACGTGGTCACCGCGGTCTCGCGCGCCGAACTCACGCTGCAAACCGCCACGGCACTCCGCGACCGATTCGTCCAGGCCTACCAGGACGTCATGCAGATGCCGATCTGATGCGGGGCGAGGGGACGGGGATGGCCGCAAGGAAGGCCAGGGGGCTTTGCCCCCTGGACCCCCACCAAGGGGTGACCCCTTGGAACCCATCCAATGGCTTCGCCAGGAAGGGGGCGCAACCGTGCCCTCTCGTTGGTCCGAGTAGCGCCCCCTTCCTGGCGAAGCCGTCCGAGGGGTCCAGGGGACCAGTCCCCTGGCGGGGTTCCCAAGGGCCCATGGGGGGGCAGCGCCCCTTGGCCTTCCTTGCGACCACCCCCACCGCCCCGCCCCGCATCGGCCGGCGCGTGCCATGAACGTCGCGGAGGTTGGCGGACTGTTGCGGGATGCGTTGGTGGTGGCGTTGAAGTTGGGGGGGCCGTTGCTGGCGGTTTCGTTGCTGGTTGGTTTGCTGATTTCGGTGGTGCAGGCGGTCACGCAGATCAACGAGGCGACGTTGGCGTTCGTGCCGAAGTTGCTGGTGTTGGCGGGGACGGTGGTGTTGTTGGGTCCGTTCATGCTGGCCACGCTTGATGGGTTTGCCCGGTTGTTGTTCGCGCGGATCGTGGCGATCGGCGGGTCATGATCCTGGCCGGCCTGCCGCACTGGGCGTTTGCGTTCATGCTGGTGCTGGCGCGGGTGGGCGGGGTGGTGATGCTGCTGCCCGGCTTCGCGGAGACAGAGACGCCGCCGATGCTGCGCGCCGGTCTGGCGGGTGGGATCACGCTGTTGCTGCTGCCGGGGCTGGCGCCGCTGTTGCCGTCGCCGCCGGCGGCGG
>JAJZVS010000090.1 GCA_021845555.1 Pseudomonadota bacterium | reverse complement strand
GCCTGGGGCCGAAGGCGGCGCGGAAGGCAGCGATCGCCGCCAGCGGGTTCTTGCGCTCGAACGAGGAGGCGAGGTTGAGCGAGGTGAGCACCACCACCGCCTCCGCCGGCAGGCCGAAGGCGGCCGCCTCCGCCGGCAGGCCGAAGGCGGCGCGGTCGAGCGACGCCGGACGCGGCGGAACGGCGGCCAGCGGCGGCGGTACCACCCGTACCCGGCCGGGTAGCAGGGGGTCGAGCGCGTCTGCGACAAAGCGGGAGGGGACCCAGATTTCGTGCACGAGATGGGCGCCGGCGGCCCAGTCGGGCGAGGGGATCGGCAGTTCCCAGGCCCAATAGCCGATGATTCGGCGCCCCCGCACCACCGCCCGCGGCAGGCGCAGGAGCACCCACGGAAGGAGCGGGGCATTGACGTGCAGGACCAGGGGTGCCCCGGGTGGTGCGGCGATCGTCGCCGGCGCCGGCAGATCCGCCCGGTGCGCCGGGAGCAGCGGGCCGATGTCGATCGCCGCGGCGGGCAGGCGCAGCGTGGCCAGCGCGGCGTGCATGAGCCGCGCGGTTTCCCCGATGCCGGAGGCGCGGGAGAACTCCCCGGCCACGATCACGCCGTCCGCGCCGGTGGGAGCCGTGCCGGACACGGGGGCGAAGAGCGGGCGGCCCGCCGCGAGCAGGCCGGCGGCGGCGGCGAACAGCGAGCGGCGTTGCACGGCGGGAAGCAGCCGCCAGAGACGGTGCAGGCCGGACAGGGTGGGGGGGGCGTGAGCGGGCATTTTGCCGATCCGGGTCCGAGTGCGCGCAGCATCGGGCGGATGAGTTGGCAAAAGGTTAGCAGGGTGGTGTCGGGGGTCGGCCCGGGAGTGGGACGGCGCTGCGCCCCCCCATCGGCCGGCGGGCCTTTTGCCTTCCCGCCCCCATTCACTCCCGCTATGCTGCGTCCACTGATGTGAGGGGTCGTATGCCGACGAGAGACTTCCGTTGATGGCCAGGCCTGCGGCCCTCGCGTCCAACCGGCTCTCCATCGCCGAGCGGGTCGCCGCCACGGGCGGGCGAACGGCGGGGTTCGATTACCTGCGCATCGGCCTCGCGATGTCGATCATCCTCTGGCACACGATCAGCACCAGCTACGGATCGGCATTCGAACTGACGATCTGGCGCGGCCCGATCGGCATCCTGATGCACCTTGTTCTGCCGATGTTTTTCGCGCTGAGCGGGTTCCTGGTCGGCGGTAGTCTGGATCGCTGCCCGACGCTGATTTCGTTCTTTTCGCTGCGTGTGCTGCGCATCCTGCCCGCACTCGCGGTCGAGGTCACGCTTTCGGCGCTCGTGTTCGGGCCGCTGCTGACCCACGTCGATCTACGAACCTATTTCTTCAGCCCGGAGTTCCATCGCTACTTCCTCAATCTGGTCGGCGACATTCACTATCTGCTCCCCGGGGTGTTCGCCGCCAATCCGCTGCCGCGAACGGTCAACGCGCAGCTGTGGACGGTCCCGTTCGAGCTGCAGTGCTACGCGGCGCTGGGTGCGCTCGCCGTGATCGGACTGGTCCGCCGCCGGCAGGCGCTGCTCGTGCTCACGATCGCCGCGCAGCTGCTCTGGATCCATCAGGCGATCAAGCTTGGCGACAACGGCAGCAGCAACGGCGCCTCCGGCCCGGTGCTCGTCATCAGCTTTCTGGTGGGCCTGCTGTTCCATTTGTACCGCGAGCGTGTGTCGCTGGACCGGCGCTGGTTCGCGGCCAGCGCGGTCGCCTCGCTCGCGCTCTCGGCTTTGCCCCATGGCGCCTACTACCTGCCGATTCCGGCCACCTACCTGACGATCTATCTTGGCCTGCTCGATCCGCCGAAGCGTGGGTTCCTGTTCGGCGGGGACTATTCCTACGGGCTGTACCTCTATGGGTTTCCCATCCAGCAGGCGATCGCTTCCATCGGGCCTTCCGTTCACCACTGGTATCTGAACGCGCTGATCGGCCTTCCCGTGGCGTTCGGCGTGGCATTCTCCTCCTGGCATCTGATCGAGAAGCCGGCGCTCGCGCAGCGCCGCCGTGTGCCTGGGTTCGAGCGCTGGCTGCTCGCTGTCGTCGGGCGCCGGACGCTGCCGGTGGCCGGCGGCCTCACTGCGCCGAACCTTGCCCCGCTGCTCACCCGCGTCGGTGTGTCGCGCTGGCGGGATCCGGGCCGGCTGGCCGGGCTTGCCTGGGGGCTGGCGCGGCTTGGGGCCGGGCTGATCGGCGTCGTTCTGCTCGTCGATGCGCACGACCGGGCAGGGCTGCTCGCCATCCTGCTCTGCTTCACGCTCACCCTGCTGCCACTGCGCGAGCGGCTTGCTGCGGTCACGGCGAGCAGCGCCGACGGGGATTGAGACCGTAGGGCCGGCGTTACGGTGACGGGTGTGTTGGCGACAGGTGGGCGGTGTTGCGACCTGCGCGGGCGCTGCCGACGATATGCGGCGAGGGCACTCCAGGATCCTACCCTTCATCGTAGAATAGGGGCACAACCGAAAGCCGGTTCATGACCGAGCAGCGGAACCATATTACGCCGCGGCGCATAGATTCCCCAAAACAGCAGGAGCAGGCCGGGAACATAATAGTACTTCCATACCTGCATATTGAGGCTGATCGCCCAGAGATAAGTCAGGCCGCACACCGTCAGGAACTGGGCTGGGGTGGTGCTGCGTCGGACGGCCAGAACCGCCATGCCCGCAATCCCCGTCGCGGCCTGTAGCCATGCCCGCAATCCGGTCAGCCCTGCCCGTGAGAGCAGATTGACCAGCGAGACTTGGGTGATCGAATTGTGGCGAAGTCTTTCGCTTATGACTCCGGCGAGATGGGGAATGACAATGTAGTATTCCACGACGAATCCAGCCAGCCCGTGCGCGAAGGGAAGAACGAATGCGAGATAGACGGCGGACGAGATGCCCGCCAACAGGACCGTGTCCCGCCAACTTGCCGTGGACCGAATCTGATAGACCCCGAATAGGGCGGCGATGGCGAGCGAGATTTGACTGCACGCGAGCAGCAGCCCCAACACCAGTGCGGCCACCCGCAGCCGACGTCGGTGGATCAGGAAGGCAAACAGCGAGATCATCCACCATAATGGCCAGACCTCACCATCATATAGCATTTCCGTGCTGGATCGCATGGCAATCAGGCCAAGCAGCACAGCGAAACCGGTCCATGGAAAGGAAATCTCGCGCCACAGCCGAAGGTAGATCGATATGGTACCGACTATCGCAATCTCGTTGAGCAGGCGTGGGTCGAGGTGGAAGGCGACAAAGGGCACATAGATCAACCACTGTAGGGGCAGATAGAAGAAGGGATTCGGGGTGATGGACGAATGATCCGCGAAATACGGGTTCATTCCATGCAGAAACACTTTGTCCGCCCACACTGTGACGGGAAGCATGTCCCCGCCCAGCCGGTCGAGCGGGATCCACCACACGGCGAGACCAAGGCCCAGCAGCAGGGAAAGGCAACTGACGATCAGTGACAAGCGGGGGCGCCGCATGGGAAGCACGACAACCTGGATCGCGCCGAAGGTGGCTACAAGAGGAGCTGCCAGTCGATTGGGCAGCGAAAAATAGGCGGCCGAGGCGATCATCACGACAGCCAAGAGAGCATCTGACAGCTTGGCGTCGACGCCGGGAGCCGCGGGTGGCTCTCGGATCATTCCTGGCGGCCAAAAAAACGAAGCCGCCGCGAGGACTGCCGCTAACAGCACAGAACCGGCCAGGAACGCGAGGTTGCGCAGTGCCGGGGGTAGATCCGGTGTGACGCTGTAGGCGAAATGCAGGAGAATAAGCAGTGCCAACAGCGGCAGCAGGGACCGCTGACCCAGCCCGCATCGATCAAGCCGATCGGTAACCCTCTGCCCGATCCATCTCATGAGTGGATACCTCATCTGTCCGCTTGTTCCGATGCGTTCCATCGCTGAGCGTGCCGCGCAGCAGGGGTATATCGCAACATACCTGCATCATTGACTATCGATACGACATTATAACGAAATTACGTCGGCGCCTGGCAATAGAGCGGCGGCTGTGTCCTGACCGATGAAGCGCAACGTGGCCGTCGCGTCGTGATGGGGGCGAGGAAGTTGAACGTCTCATCGTTCCACGGATCCTTGCTGTCTATCCGGGACGACATCATCAGAACGACCAGCCCTATCGGCGCGGCACTCCGTGTCAGCCTCATTTCCAGCCCGTCCCGCGCGCCATACCGCAGCCAGCCTATACCTGGGCCCGGCCCGGGCCGCAACGCAAGTTCCGGCGCGCGGATGTTCGCCCCCCGCCGCTTGACCCCGCCGCCGCCCGGACTACGCTCCCCCCACCAAGCGGGAGAGAAACAGATGCGGCCCAGGATCGCAGTGATGGGGACCGGCGCCGTCGGCGCCTACGCCGGCGGCCACATGGCCCAGGCCGGGGAAGACGTCACCTTCCTCGATCCCTGGCCGGAACACGTCGAACGCATGCGCTCCCACGGCCTGCGCATCAGCCATATCACCGGCGAGGAGTTCACCACCAAGGTCCGCGCCCTCCACCTGACCGACGCCCAGCTTCTCGCCAAGGAAGCGCCGATCGACATCGCCTTCGTGTGCATGAAGTCCTACGACACCGCCTGGGCGACCCGGCTGATCTCCCAATACCTCGCCCCCGCCGGCTACGTGGTCTCGCTGCAGAACTGCATGAACGAGGAGACCATCGCCGCGGTTGTCGGCTGGGGCAAGACGCTCGGCTGCATCGCCAGCTCGATCACCGTCGATCTCTGCGAACCCGGCCACGTGCGCCGCGCCGCCGGCAAAAGCCGCGGCAAGGGCCACACCGTATTCCGCGTCGGCGAGGTCCACGGGCGCGTCACCGACCGCGCCAAGCAGGTCCAGAAACTGGTCGATTACGCCGACGGCTCGCTGATCACCTCCAACCTCTGGGGGGAACGCTGGTCCAAGCTGGTGACCAACGTGATGGGCAACGGCATCTCCGCCTGCACCGGCCTCATCACCCGCGACACCCTGACCAACGACGCCATCCGCCGCTTCGGCGCCCGTCTGGGGTCGGAAGCGATCCGCGTCGGCCAGGCGCTCGGCTACGAGCTGGAAGAAATCCACCACATGGACCCCGAGCTCATCGCCCGCGCCGGCGAGGGCGAGCCGGAGGCCGCGCGCCAGTATGACGAGCACCGCCTGGCCGAGGCGGCGAAGCCCGGCGGCGGCGCGCACCGCCCCTCCATGGGCCAGGACATGATGAAAGGCCGGCGCACCGAAATCCAGTTCCTCAACGGACTGGTGGCGCGCAAGGGCGAGGAGGTCGGAATCGCCACCCCCGCCAACGCCGCCCTGACCGATATCGTCACCCGGGTGGAACGTGGCGAACTCAAGCCCGATCCGCGCCACATCACCGATCTGCGGCTGAACTGACCGAACGGGAGAGCACGCATGGACCTTCGCTTCACCCCGGATGAACTCGCGTTCCGCGACGAGGTACGTGCGTTCATCCGCGACAACCTGCCCGCCGACACGCGCGAGCGCATGCGTCTCGGCTATCCGCCACGCAAGCAGGACTCGGTCGGCTGGCAGCGCATCCTGAACCGGAAGGGCTGGGCAGCGATCTCCTGGCCGAAGCAATGGGGCGGGCCCGGCTGGTCGGCAGTACAGCGGATGATCTTCATCGAGGAGAACCAGGCCGCCCCGGCCCCCGAGCTGCTGTCCTTCAACATCACCATGATCGGCCCGGTGCTGATCCAGTTCGGCACCGAGGAGCAGAAGCGCCGCTTCCTGCCGCGCGCGGCCAATCTGGACGACTGGTGGTGCCAGGGCTTCTCCGAACCCGGCGCCGGGTCCGATCTCGCCGCGCTGAAGACCGCGGCGAAGCGGGAGGGTGATCACTACGTCGTCAACGGCTCGAAGATCTGGACCTCCACGGCGCACAACGCCGACTGGTGCTTCCTGCTGGTCCGCACCAACCCGAACGCGGCCAAGCGCCAGGAAGGCATCTCCTTCCTGCTGGTCGATATGAAGACACCGGGCATCACCGTCCGTCCGATCATCTCGATCGACGGCTCGCACCATCTGAACGAGGTGTTCTTCGACGACGTGAAGGTGCCCGTCGAGATGCGGGTGCACGAGGAAAACCGCGGCTGGGACGTGGCAAAATACCTGCTCGGCAACGAGCGAACCGGCATCGCCCGGCTCGGCAAGTCGCGCGAACGGGTGGCGGCGGCCAAGGAGATGGCCCGCGAGGTGCGCCAGAACGGACGCCCGCTGATCGAGGACCCGGCCTTTCGCCAGCGCGTCGCGCAGCTCGAAGTCGATATGAAGGCGTTGCAGATCACCCAGTACAGGGTCGTCTCGGCGGCGACGAAGCAGAGCGACGGCCGGCCCGATCCGCTCTCCTCCGTGCTGAAGGTGAAAGGCACCGAGCTCCTGCAGTCCACCACCGAGCTGGCGATGGACGCCGCCGGTCCGTTGGCGATGCCGATCTGGGCGCAGGAACTCGCGGAGATGGCGAACGAACCCGACATCCTCGCCGAAGCGGCGGAACAGGCATCGGCCAGCTATCTGATGCTGCGTGCTGCCTCCATCTACGGCGGCACCAACGAGATACAGAAGAATATCCTCTCCAAAGCAGTGCTGAGGCTCTGATGGATTTCGATCTGACTGACGAACAACGCCTGCTCTCCGACAGCGTCACGCGGCTGCTTGCCGATCGCTACGGGTTCGAGGCGCGCAAGGGCTACCTGAAACAGCCCGCCGGCTGGAGCGCGGAGCTCTGGGCGCAATACGCCGAGCTCGGCCTGCTCGGCCTGCCGTTCGCCGAGGAGCACGGCGGCTTCGGCGGCGGGCCCGTCGAGGTCATGCTGGTGATGCAGGAACTCGGCCGCGTCCTGGCGCTCGAACCCTACCTCGCCACGGTGGTGCTCGGCGGCACGGCGCTGAAGCTGGCCGGCAGCGCCGCGCAGCAGGCGACGCTCCTGCCCGCGGTGGCCGACGGGAGCCTGAAGCTCGGCTTCGCCCATGCCGAACGCGGCGCCCGTTACGATCTGACTGACGTGCAGACCACGGCCAAACGCGGTGGCGGAGGCTGGGTGCTGGACGGGGCGAAAAGCGTCGTGCTGCATGGCGATTCCGCCGACAAACTGATCGTCAGCGCGCGCACCGCGGGCGAGCGGGACGATCCCGCCGGCATCACCCTGTTCGTGGTCGATGCCGCCGCGCCCGGCCTCGCCCGCCGCGGCTACACCTTGCGCGACGAAACCCGCGCGGCGGAAATCTCCCTCTCCAACGTCGCGGTGAGCGAAGCCGATGTGCTCGGCACGCCGGGCGCCGGACTGCCGGTGATCGAACGCGTGGTCGAAGCCGGCATCGCCGCGATGGGCGCCGAGGCGGTCGGCGCGATGGAAGCCATGCAGGCGATGACGCTGGAGTACTCGCGCACCCGCGAGCAGTTCGGCAGGCCGATCGGCCAGAACCAGGTGGTGCAGCACCGGCTGTCCGACATGCTGATGTCGCTCGAACAGGGCCGCAGCATGGCCATGCTGGCCACCGTCAGCGTCGAGGAACCGGACGCCGCCGAGCGCGCCCGCATGATCGCCATGGCCAAGGTCGGCTACGGCCAGGCGGCGCGCTACGTCTCCCAGCAGGCGATCCAGCTGCACGGCGGCATCGGCATGACCGAGGAATACGCGGTCGGCCACTATTTCCGCCGCTGCCTGGTGATCGAACACAGCTTCGGCGACACCGCCTACCACCTGGCCCGGCTTGCGGCGCAGGTGGAATGAGCCAGCGGGGGGCGAGGGAAATAAGGCCAGGAGGGCTTTGCCCCCCTGGACCCCCTACCAGGGGACAAGTCCCTTGGACCCCTCGGACGGCTTCGCCAGGAAGAGGGCGCGACACGGGCCAGCCAACGGCAGGGTCGCGCCCCCTTCCTGGCGAAGCCAACAGAAGGGTTCCAAGGGCTTGCCCTTGGCGGGGTTCCAAGGGGCAGCGCCCCTTGGCCTTGCTTCTTCACCCCGCCGCCATCCCCAGTCCCATGCGCCGCGCGCCGGACAGCAGGTAGAACGCCGCCTTGAACGCGGCCAGCGGCAGGCCGTAGCCCGGCCGCTCATACAGGAAGTGCCCGGCGAGCACGGAGACCAGCCCGTCGCGCATGCGGAACCGGTTGGTGGGGTGCAGGAACATGTGCCGCAGCACCGGGTCGTTGATGCGGCGGATCAGCCAGCTGAGCTCGTCCATGCTGCGCCGCAGACGGCGTTCGCTCCGTCGGGCCAGCGCCCGCCCGGCAGCCGGATCGTCGAGCCAGGCGTCCGCGACCGCGGCCCCCATCTCGGCCGATGCCATCGCCAGCAGCACGCCGGAGGAGAACACCGGATCGAGAAAACCGAACGCATCGCCGATCAGCATCCAGCCCTCGCCCCAGGCGGCGCTGGACCGATAGGAGTAGTTGCCGGTGGCGGTGACCTCGGAGACAAGCTCCGCCGCGCGCATCCGCGCCGCGACGGTGGGGCTGGCGGCGATGCGCTCGAACAGCAGATCGCCGGTTCCGCCGGGACGGGATTTGAAGGCCGCCGGCCCGCTGACGAAGCCCACGCTCATGATCCCGTCCGGCAACGGGATCATCCAGAACCAGCCGTCCTCGGCCAGGTGGATGCTGATGCAGCCGGCGTGCTCCCCCGTGCGCGCCTCCACGTTACGGAAATGCGCATACACGGCGGCGGAGTTGATGTGCTTGTCGGCGGTCTTCAGGCCGAACTGTCCGGCCAGCAGCGTGTCCCGCCCGGTGGCGTCCAGCACGAAGCGCGCGGCGAAGCGCCGCACCGTGCCCTGCGAACCGCGGGCCGACACGACGGATCGGCCATCGGCGGCGAACGCGGCCCCGACCACGCGGGTTTCCTCCAGAACGACTGCGCCCTTGGCACGCGCGTTCGCCAGCAGCACGGTGTCGAACGCCGCGCGCGGAACCTGATAGCAATGGGTGTAGCGCCGGTCCAACCCGCTCGCGAAGCTGAACGTGACCTGCTCGCCGGTCGCGTCGGTCACGAATTCCGCCCCCGGCTTGAACACGCCGAGCGCATGCACCTGCTCGCGCAGGCCGAGCCGATCGAAAATCGCCAGGTTGCGCGGCAACAGCGACTCGCCGATGTGAAAGCGCGGATGCCGGTCCTTGTCCGCCAGCACGACGCGACGCCCGCCCGCGGCCAGCAGCGCCGCGGCGGTGGCGCCGGCCGGCCCGCCGCCGATCACCATAATGTCACACGCCTCGGGCACGTCACTCGCCCCGGGCGCAATTTCCACTGGCGAAGCGCTCATCGCTGGCGTTTGATCCATTCCATGAGAGGTCACGATAGCGAGGCAGGACAGCGGCCGGAAGCGCAAACCGCCCTGGGCGGGGTGGCGATCGTGATTCCGGCGTATAACGAGGCGCGCAGCATCGTCGCCCTGGTCGCCGCCTGCCGCGATCTGCCCGGCCGGCCGCGGCTCATCGTGGTCGATGACGGCTCGACCGACGACACCGGCGTGCTCGCCGCCGCCGCAGGGGCGGAACTGCTCCGCCAACCCGCGAACCGCGGCAAGGGCGACAGCCTGCGGCGGGGCCTGGCCGCGGCGCTGGCCGGCGGCGCGCACAGCATCGTGACGCTGGATGGGGACGGCCAGCACCGGCCGGAGGACATCCCGCGCCTGCTCGCCGCCGCCCGCACCCACCCGCGCGCCGTGGTGATCGGCTCCCGCCGTGCCGCCGCAAGCCAGGCGCCGCGCGCCCGGCGCATCGCCAACCGCGTGGCGGATTTCTGGATCTCCTGGGCGGCGCGTCAACCGATCGAGGATTCCCAGTCCGGCCTGCGGGTCTACCCCGCCGCCCTGGCCGTCGCCCTGGTCCGCGGCGGTCCGGGCGCGGAGGGATTCGCCTTCGAAAGCGCGGCCCTGATCCAGGCCGGCCAACTCGGGCTGGAAACCGTCTCCGTGCCGGTCCCGTCCATCTACGGCCCGGCGCTGCGGCCCAGCCACTTCCGCCCCGTGGCCGATATCACCCGTATCGTGCTGATGGTGGCCGGCATTCTGTTGCGCCGAGGGATGGACCCGGTCGGCCTGTGGCGGTCGCTGCGCCGGCCCGATGGACGGGGTTTGCCGCCGCCGCCACCGTCGGGCTAGAGACAGCCGACTTCGCGCCCCTCCCTGCCGCGCACCCATCCCCGCGCGGCGCCCGGGCGCGGACCTGCCCGGAGGTTCCCCCAATGCCCGTGATGTCCGACCGCTGGATCCGCCGCATGGCGCACGAGCACGCCATGATCGCCCCGTTCGAGGAAGCCCAGAAGCGCGACGGCGTGATCAGCTATGGCCTGTCTTCCTACGGCTACGACGCAAGGGTGGCGGACGAATTCAAGATCTTCACCAATATCGACTCCGCCGTGATCGACCCCAAGAACTTCGCCCCCACCAGCTTCGTCGATCGCCGCACCGAAACCTGCATCATCCCGCCCAACAGCTTCGCGCTCGCCCATACGGTCGAATACTTCCGCATCCCCCGCGACATCCTGGTGATCTGCCTCGGCAAATCCACCTACGCCCGCTGCGGCATCATCGTGAACGTCACCCCGCTGGAACCGGAATGGGAAGGCCAGGTCACGATCGAAATCAGCAATACCACCCCCCTCCCGGCAAAAATCCATGCCGGCGAAGGAATCTGCCAGTTCCTGTTCCTGCAAGGAAACGAACCCTGCGAAATCAGCTACGCCGACAAATCCGGCAAATACATGCACCAGCGCGGCGTCGCGCTGCCGCGGCTATGAGGCGCGGACTCCGCGGGGCGCGGGGCACAGGAAGGCCAGGGGGCGCTGCCCCCTGGACCCGCGCCAAGGGCATTGCCCTTGGAACCCTTCAGTTGGCTTCGCCAGGAAGGGGGCGCTACTCGGACCAACGAGAGGGCACGGTCGCGCCCCCTTCCTGGCGAAGCCGTCCGAGGGGTCCAGGGGACAATGTCCCCTGGTCGGGGGTCCAGGGGGGCAAAGCCTCC
>JAJZVS010000089.1 GCA_021845555.1 Pseudomonadota bacterium | reverse complement strand
GGGCGCGGAAGACTCCGGCGCGGCCGCGGCCTCGCGCAGCAGGAAGGCGCGCAACGCGGCCACCACCGGTTTGCGACTGCGGCGCATGGTGAGCAACACCCAGGTGCGCCGGCCGGCCAGCCGCGGGCTGAAGGGCGCCACCAGGCGTCCGGCGGCGATATCGGCCTCGATGAAACCGACCCGTCCCAGCGCCACGCCCCAGCCCTGGGCGGCGGCTTCCCCGGTCAGGGCGTAGCTGTCGAACTTCGGCCCGCGTGTCGCATCGATCCCGCTCAGGCCGGCGAGCGCAAGCCAGCGCCGCCAGTCCTCCGGGGCGCTCAGCACATGCAGCAGGGTGCATGCGCGCAGGAGGGCGGGGTCCGCCGCGCGGCCCGGCGGGAACAGCGCCGGGCGCGCGATCGGCACCAGGTCGGCGCGCAACAGCGGCTCGGCCCGCAACTCCGCGCCGGTTTCGGACAGGGCGTTAGGCTCCAGGTAGCGCACGGCGAGATCAAGGTCCTCGCTCAGGAAATCGAGCGAGCGGTAAGCGGTCACCAGGCGCAGTTCGGCCCCCGGATAGAGCGCGGCGAAACGCGGCAGGCGGGGGATCAGCCACTTCAGCGCAAAATCCGGCTGCACGCTGATCGACACCAGGCTGGGACCGGCAGTCCCGGTCAACGTCTGGACGCCTTCGGCGATCCGCTCCAGCGCCTCCCCGATGGTAGGTGCCAGCAGGCGGGCCGCATCGGTCAGCACGATGGCGTTATTTCGCCGGGTGAACAGCCGCCGTCCGGTCCAGGCTTCCAGCGCCTTCACATGATGGCTGATCGCGGTTGGGGTGACGTTCAGCTCCGCCGCCGCGCGGGCAAAGCTGCCGAGGCGGGCGGCGGATTCGAAGGCGCGGCAGGCGTTGAGCGGGGGCAGGCGCGGGGCCATGAGCGGTCGGCGGGCTGTGGTCTAATTATTCTAGGGGTAGGCCACGAATTTTCCAAGCCCACAAATCCGACGCGGCTGCTAAGGATTAGGGAACCTGAGGCGGCGACCTGCCGCCCGCAGACGATAGGAGAGGAAACCATGTCGGCAACCCTGGCCCCCGCCGGTGTTCGCATCCGCCCGCTCGGCACCGCGATCGGCGCCGATATCGAGGGCGTCGATCTCGCCAGGCTGGACGATACGACCTTCGCCGCGATCGAGCGCGCCTGGGGCGAGCATCTGGTGCTGCGCTTCCGCGCCCAGACGCTGACGGACGTCGATCTGATGAATTTCAGCCGGCGCATCGGCACGCTGGACCGTATCCCGATCCGCGCTGCGGGTGTGCCCATGACCGCCGACCCGCGCCTCGCGATCGCGCCGGAGGCGGTGGAGTATGTCGCGGTGATCTCGAACGTGAAGCTGGACGGCAAGGCGATCGGCGGCCTCGGCAACTACGAATCGCACTGGCACACCGACATGTCGTACAACGACATCCCGCCGATGGCGAGCGCGCTGTACGCGATCGAGGTGCCGCCCAGCGGCGGCAACACCTCGTTCGCGAACATGTATGCCGCGTTCGAAACACTGGATGCGGCGACCCGCGCGCGAATCGGCGGGCTCACCTGCATCCACGATGCCTCCCGCAACAGCGTGGGTGAGCTGCGGCGCGGCTTCGCCGACATTGCCGATCCGAGCCAGACCGTCGGCGCGCGCCATCCGATCGTGCGCACGCATCCGGTGACCAACCGCAAGTGTCTGTTCCTTGGCCGCCGGCGCAGCGCCTACATCCCCGAACTGTCGCTGCAAGACAGCGAGGCGCTGCTAGATCATCTGTGGGCGCACGCCACCGCGCCGCGATTCTGCTGGACCCAGGTCTGGCAGGCCGGCGACCTGGTCATGTGGGACAACCGCTGCACCCTGCACCGCCGCGATGAGTTCGACGACAGCTATCAGCGGATCATGCACCGGACCCAGATGTGCGGCGACCGGCCGTACTGAAGCCGCCAGAACGAAATCAGGGGAAACGCCATCATGGCAACCGATCTGCGGGCAGCACAGCTGGCAGCCCGGCTCCAACGCATCCCGACCTCGCGCGCGAGCTGGATGCTGGTCATTCTCGCTTCCGGCGCCCTCATCATCGAGGCGCTGGATATCGGCTCGCTGTCGATCATCCTGCCGGGGGTGAAGGCCCTTTGGCATCTGGCGCCGGCGCAGATCGGCATGCTGGCCGCCTCCTCGGCGCTCGGGATCGCGATCGGCATGATCCCGGCCGGACGGCTGGCCGACCGTCTCGGACGCAAGCGGCTGCTGGTGGGCGGGGTGCTGTGGTTCTGCGCCGGCACCATGCTGTCCGCCGCCGCGCCGAACTACGCGACGCTGGTGCTGCTCCGCGGCCTGTCCGGCCTCGGGATGGCGCCAGCCTTCATCATGCCGTACTCGATCGTTTCGGAGTTCGTTTCTGCGACCACCCGCACCGCCTTCGCGGGGCTGCTGGAGACCGCGCTCGGCGTCGGCTATCTGCTGCCCCCCATCCTGGGTATCCTGGTGATGCCGCATTTCGCGCCCGACGTGGCGTGGCGCGTGTTCCTGGTGATCGCCGGACTGCCGGTGGTCTACGTCGGGGTCATCATCCACTACCTGCCGGAATCGCCGCGCTGGCTCAGCCGCGTCGGGCGCCATGACGAGGCCGAGCGGATCGTCAGCGCCATCGAGCAGCGGGTGGAGGCGGCCACTGGAACGAAGCTGCCCGAGCCGGAAATTGCGCCCGAAACCATGCTCGCGATCCGGGCCCACGTTCCGGCGCCCAATCTCGCTGCGCTGAGCACCGTCTGGCGACCGCCATATCTGGTGCGGACCGTGGCGATGATCTGCGGCGCGCTCAGCACGTTTTCGATGTTCTATGTCGGAGTGAACTACGTGCCGTCACTGTTCATCGAGCGGCACATGGCGATGACCAGCGCGTTCCTGTTCACGCTGGTGATTGCCGCGGTGCAGATTCCCGGCAAGATCCTGAATGGTCTGGTGGCCGAGCTGGTCGGGCGCAAGGCGATCTACCTGATCTACACGATCCCGGCCGCCATCGGTGCCTATGAGTTCGGCCAGAGCAGCGCGCCATTGGCGATGCTGGGCTGGGCTGCCCTGTTCCTGTTCTGCGCCTCCGGCTCGGCGCCATCCTACAAGATGTGGTACGCGGAGCAGTACCCCACGCCGATCCGCGCCACCGGACAGGCGACAGTGGAAGCGATCGGCGGCCGGCTGGTGGGCGGGGTGATCTGGACCATGTTGTTTCCGATCATCGTTGCCGCCTGGGGGATCGCCACGACGATGACGATCCTTTCTGTCATGGCGGTCCTTGCCTGTCTGATCGTGGTTGTGTTCGCGCCCGAGACCTATCGCCGCAGCGTCGAGGACCTGGAGGCGGCCGCGGTTGCGACCAGCGGCACGGATCTCGCCGCCTCACCCGCGCGGGTTGGGTGAACGTACGTCATGACCAGGCAGCTGCACCTCAATCTGTTCGTCCACGGCCGCGGCCACCATGAAGCGTCCTGGCGCCATCCGGCCGCCTCGCCGCTGCCGCTGACCGATATCCAGTACTATATCGATATAGCTCGCAAAGCCGAGGCCGCCTGCTTCGATTCGGTGTTCCTGGCCGATTCACTGGCGGTCGGCGAGGACGTCGCGCACGCGCCGCGCACCTGGCTGGAGCCGATCACCACGCTGGCGGCGCTGGCGACGACGACCAGCCGGATCGGGCTGATCGCCACCTGCTCCTCCACCTATACCGAGCCGTATAATCTGGCCAGGCAATTTGCCTCGTTGGATCACATGACCGGCGGGCGGGTCGGGTGGAACATCGTCACCTCCTGGTTGGCAGCGGCGTCCGCTAATTACAGCGGCGACGCCCCGCTCAGCCATGCGGAGCGGTACGAGCGCGCCGAAGAGTATATGCGCGTGGTCACGGCCTTGTGGGACAGCTGGTCCGACGACGCGGTGCTGGATGACCGCGCCAGCGGACACTACGCCCGTGCCGACGGGATCCGCGCGATCAACCATGCCGGGCCGCACTACCAGGTGGCCGGACCGCTCAATCTACCGCGCGGCCCGCAAGGGCGGCCGGTGTTCGTGCAGGCCGGTTCCTCGGAAACCGGGCGTCGCTTCGCCGCGCGCCATGCCGAGGCGGTGTTTACCGCGCAGATGGAGAAAGCCACCGCCAAGGATTTCTATGCCGACCTGAAGCGCCTTGTGGTCGCTGAGGGACGCGTGCCCGAGCACGTGCTGATCCTGCCGGGATTGAGCCCGGTGATCGGCGGCACCGAGGCGGAAGCGCAGCGCATCGTGCGCGAGCTCAACGATCTGAGTGACCCGGAGGTGGGGCGCAAGCGGCTGTCCGGTCGGTTCGGCGGGCATGATTTCTCCCATTTGCCACTCGACAAAGTGCTGTCGCCCGAGGATTTCCCCGACCCCGACACGGTGGAAGCCGCCCGCAGCCGCACCGAGGTGATCATCGGCCTGGTGCGACGGGAGAAGCCCACGCTGCGGCAGTTGCTCGGCTATCTGGCCGGCGCGCGCGGGCATTTCGCCACCGCCGGCACGCCGGAGCAGATCGCCGACCTGATCGCGGACTGGTTCGCTGACGGCGCCGCGGACGGGTTCAACCTGATGCCTCCGGTGCTTCCGTGGATGCTGGAGGTGTTCATTTCCGAAGTGGTGCCGCTGCTCCGCCGGCGCGGGTTGTTCCGCAGCGACTATGCGGGCCCGACGCTGCGGGCGCAGTACGGGCTGCCGCGCCCGGAGCTACAGTTTCGTGCCGGCGCGAGGGAAAAGCTGCGGGCTGATTCATGAGACGGACCGACGGCCGGCGCACGCTGCCGGCGATGACCGGACGCAATCGAGGGAGCACAGGACATGACCGTTGACGTTCGCCCACCCCGCCCGAGGATCGAAGGACCCTCCGCCTGGATCGGCGCCGAACTGGCGAAGCGGCCGGAGGAATGGATCTACCGCCTGTCCCCCGTCGAGATCGCCGAGATCGAGGCTGCCGTCGCGGCCCAGCGCGGGCGCGATGTCGCCACGCTCCGCCGCAGCGATTTTCCGCTGCCCACCCTCGGCCCGATACTGGACCGGCTGCGCGCGGAGGTGCTGAACGGGCGTGGCTTCGTGCTGATCCGTGGCCTCCCGGTCGAAGGGCGACCGATCGCGGAGAGCGCCGCCGCGTACTGGGGTATCGGCAGCTATTTCGGCAACGCCCGCTCGCAGAACGCGAAAGGCCATGTGCTCGGCCATGTGCGCGACCTCGGCATGTCCTCGAAGGACCCGAAGGTGCGCATCTACCAGACCACCGAGCGGCAGAATTTCCACACCGACTCCTGCGACATCGTCGGGCTGCTGTGCCTGAAGGCGGCGAAGTCCGGCGGGCTGTCGTCGCTGACGAGTTCCATGAGCATCTATAACGCGATGGCGGAGCGGCGGCCGGACCTGTTGGCCCGGCTGTTCGTGCCGTTCGCCACCGACCGCCGCGGCGAAGTGCCGGAAGGCAAGCTGCCCTGGTTCGACATCCCGGTGTTCAACGACTACGCGGGATCGCTGTCGGCGATCTACGCGCCGCACTATGTCCGTTCCTCGCAGCGTTTCCCGGAGGCGCGGCGGTTGACGGCGGAGGACCTCCAGGCGCTGGAGATGTTCGACCGGTTGGCCGAAGATCCGCAGCTGCGGCTGGACATGGAACTGCAGCCGGGCGACATGCAGTTCGTGCACAACCATACCACGCTGCACGACCGCACCGCCTTCGAGGATTGGCCCGAACCCGAGAAGAAGCGCCACCTGCTGCGCCTGTGGCTGGCTTCGCCCGGCGCGCGCCCGCTGCCGCCGATCTATGCCGAGCGCTACGGCAGCGTGACGATCGGCGATCGCGGCGGGATCATCTGCCCCGGCACGCGGCTGCACGCGCCGCTGGAGCCGGAATAAGAATGCGCCAGCCTCGTCGGCCTGAGATATCGGGAGCCGTGCCGGAATAAGACCGTGATACAGCAGCCGGGCAGTCAAGCCCGGCGCCAACGAAGGAGGAACGTTCCATGTCGCTTACCCAGGATATCGCTGTCAGGCCGATCAGCGGCGCGCTCGGCGCCATGATCGAGGGGGTCGATCTCGGCCGCGATCTCGACAATCGCACGGCCGACCTGATCCACAAGGCGCTGCTCGACCACTGCGTCATCTTCTTCCGCGACCAGAAGATGACGCCGGAGCAGCATATCGCGTTCGGGCGACGCTTTGGCACGCTGAACGTGCATGACTATGTGAAAGCCATGGACGGCCACCCGGAGATCATCGTGGTCGCCAAGAACGAGGGCGACACGAAGAATTTCGGCGGCGGCTGGCACTCCGATGTGACCTATCTCGAGCAGCCGGCGCTCGGCTCGGTTCTCTATTGCCTGGAAGCGCCTGCCTTTGGTGGCGATACGGTGTTCGCAAACCAGTACCTGGCGTACGATCGGCTGTCGTCGGGCATGAAGCGGATGCTGGACGGGATGACCGCGATCCACACGGCGCGCCACGTCTATGGGCCCCAGGGGCGCGCGACGACGAGCTATGCCGAAAGCCTCAAGGCAATGAAGATTGTCGGAAGCACCGAGGCAGAAGGGGAAATCGAGCATCCGGTAGTCCGTACCCATCCGGAGACCGGTCGGAAGTGCCTCTATGTCAACCAGGGGTTCACCACGCGCTTCAAGGACATGACCGAGGCGGAGAGCCTGCCCCTGCTGGAATACCTGTGGCAGCACTGCACGCAGCCGGAGTTCACCTGCCGCTTCCGCTGGGAGCCGGGTTCGGTGGCGTTCTGGGACAATCGGGCCGTGCAGCACTATGCGCTGAACGACTACCAGGGGCAGCGCCGGGTGATGCATCGGGTGACGGTGAACGGCGATCGCCCCGTCTGACGTGCCGTGTTCGGGGCCGGGTTCCGTCCTGGCCCCGATATTTCCGAGGGAGGAACGAGAATGAACAAGAAATTCCTGGGTTATGTATTGGCGGCCATGGTTCTGGGGGGAGGCGCGGCGCGAGCAGCTGCGCCAACACCACTGCCGATCACCATCGGCCTCCAGACCGATGCGGACTGGCTCACGATTGAAGCCAAAACTCATCACCTGTTCCAAAAAGTCGGGCTCAAGCCGAGCTACATCAAATTCACGGCAGGCGCCGTGATGATGGCCGCCGCCGAAAGCAAAAGCATAGATGTGGCAACCCCGGGCTTCGTGCCCTTTCTGGCTGGGGTCGGCAATGGCATCCCCTGGGTGACGATCGGCCTGGATACCGTCGGGCCGAGGGGCGAGGGATTCGTGGCACGCAAGGGATCCGGCATCCACACGATTGCCGACTTGCGTGGCAAGCGCATCGGCTACTTCCGCGCTTCGACGGCGCACTACGGATTGTTCATGGGTTTGAAAAAATATCACGTTCCATTGAGTTCCGTCACCTTGCTATCCATGGCCCCGTCGCAGCAGGTGGCGGCGATGCGCTCGGGCAACATCCAGGCCGCTGAGGTGTGGGAGCCCTGGATGCACACCATGGTCGCCGATGCCGACGGCAAGATCATTGCGACCGAGGCGGATATCGGGGTGCCCACGGCCGCGTCCGTCTATGCTGTGCGGCGGCATTGGTTAGCCACCCATCAGGAGGCGGCGCGGAGGTTCATGCGCGCGATCGTCATGGCCTACAAGGAAGTCGAGAAGAATCCCGAGCCGGTGATTCAGGTATTCGCGTCGGAGACCGGAATCAAGAAATCCTGGTCGGCCGCGATCTACAAGGAGGCCGGTCCGCCCGACGTGTACAAATGGGCCGATCCCGACTATGCCTACTCGCTGGCCCCGGGTAAGGGGCTGCAACAGATACTCGACAAGCTGGCGATTTTTCTCGATCAGCAGAAGATCGTCCCCCACCCGATCGACATGTCCAACGTGATCGATGACTCGGTCATCGCCAGCGTGCTCAAGGAGCATGGGACCGGGAAATGAACGATCTCGATCCGCAGATCGAGGATGGTACCGGCTTGCGGGTGGCACCGGCTCTTGCGGAGATAAAACTCTCGGTGGCCGCCCGAACCCGGCCCCGGCCGGTCTGGCTGGGCGAGGTGCGCTACACGCTGCTCAGCGCCGCGACCATCATTATCCTGCTGGGCTTGTGGGCGCTGGTCACCAACCTGTTCCACATCCCGGCGATGGTGTTGCCCTCGCCGCAGAGTATCCTGCGTCACTTCCGTACGATGCTGCTGGAAGGCTACGCGGGCCATCCGCTGTGGGAGCATGTCCTGGTCAGCGTGCTGCGTACCCTCACGGGCTTCTCCATCGGGGTCACGCTGGCGATCCCGCTCGGCCTGTGGATGGGCTACAGCCGCACGGTCAATGCGATCCTGTGGCCGGTGTTCGGCTTCATCCGCCCGATTCCGCCGATCGCCTATATTCCCCTGGCGATCCTGTGGTTCGGGATCGGCGAGTTCTCCAAGGTGCTGCTGATTTTCGTGGCCAGCTTTAATTTCACGGTGCTGGCCAGTGCCGCCGGGATGCGGGCCGTGCCGGAGCAACTGATCCGTGCCGGCACCAATCTCGGTCTTTCCAGATGGCAGATGTTCGTCAGCGTCATGCTGCCGGCCGCCATGCCGCAGATCTTCACCGGCATCAAGACCTCGATCGCGGTCAGCTGGGCCGTCATGGTCGCCGCCGAGCTGATCGCCGCGCAGATCGGTCTTGGGTTCATCATCGAGGATGCGGGAACCTTCTTCCGCACGCCGGAGGTGATGATCGGCGTGGCGATCATCGGGGCCATCGGATTGGTGTTCGAGGCGACGGTGGTCGCGATCGAACGGCGCGTGCTGCACTGGCAGGCAAAGGGCTGACCGGATGGGGAGGATCATCGTGGACGGCGTGTCCAAGCACTACGCCGATCGTCGCGGGACCCCGGTCCGGGCTCTCGATGCCGTCAATCTGGCGATCGAGGAGCAGGAGATCGCCTGCATCGTGGGACCCAGCGGCTGCGGCAAGAGCACGCTGCTCAACCTCATCGCCGGCTTCGACACGCCGAGTACTGGTGAGATCAGCGTGGACGGCGTGCAGGTGCGCGGGGCCGGGCCGGACCGGATCGTGGTGTTCCAGAGCCCTTCGCTGTTCCCGTGGCTGACCGCCCGCGAGAACGTCATCCTCGGCCCGCGCAAGCGCGGCGTCCCGGCGTCGCGCTACGAGGAGGATGCGCGGACCATGCTCGCCTCGGTCGGTCTGGAGCATTTTGCTTCCCGCTATCCCTACGAGCTATCGGGCGGGATGCGCCAACGGCTGCAGATCGCGCGCGCGCTCGTCAACCATCCGCGGGTGCTGCTGATGGACGAGCCCTTTGCCGCGCTCGATTTCCAGAACCGGCTGGCGATGCAGGAACTCGTCATGCGGCTCTGGAGCCGCATCCACCCGACGATCTTTTTCATCACCCACGATGTCGAGGAGGCGATCTTCCTCGGCGACCGGGTGTACGTGATGACCGCCTCGCCCGGCCGGATCAAAGCCACCATCACCGTCCCGTTCGCCAAGCCGCGGTCGATCGAAGTGGTCACCAGTCCGGGGTTCGTCGCGATCAAAGACCAGGTGTTGCGGCTGATCCGCGGCGAATTCGCACGCAGCGACCGGGCAGCCGAACAAGCCGGGGCCGAGCGCTCCGGGTAGATGTCGAGCGTGCCGAACCCCCATCTCTGTCGGAGACAGTCCCATGGACGCCTTGGTTCCCCACCCCGTCGTGCAGACCACCCCGATCGTCGACGCCACCGCCTGGCGTGCGGCTGACTTCGCCCACGACCAACGCTGGATCGTCCGCTGGCCCGCGGGGGCGCTCGCGGAACTGGAGACCGCGGTGCAGACGGCCCGGCGGAACGGGCAGACGGAGGCGACCGTGACACGCGACAGCTTTCCGCTGCCCACCGTCTCCGCCTGGCTGGCCGCGATCCGCCAGGAGGTCGAGTTCGGCCGCGGCTTCGTCCTGCTGCGCGGCATCCCCATGCAGCGCTACAGCGATGCCGACGCCGGCCTGCTGTTTCGCGGGATCGGCTGCCACATCGGCGAGGTCGTGACGCAGAACGCGAAGGGCGACCTGCTCGGCCACGTGCGCGACCAGGGCTATGCTGACTACCGGGGACGCAACGACATCCGTGGCTACCAGACTCGTGCGCGGCTCGAATTCCACACCGACGTGGTCGATATCGTCGGACTGATGTGCCTGCGCGCCGCGCGTGAGGGCGGGCACAGCCTGATCGTGAGCTCGACCACGGTCCATAACGAGATGCTCCGCGACACGCCGCTGCTGCTCGGTCTGCTCTACGGCAACTTCCTGTTCGACCGGCGCGGCGAGGAAACCGCGGGCCAGCCGCCCTATTTCGTCAGCCCGGTCTACAGCTTCTATCAGGGTCTGCTGAGCTGCCGCCCGGCGGTGATCGAGTACATCTATTCGGCCGAGCCGAAAACCGGCATTCCGCTGAGCCCGGCGCAGCGTGCCGCGCTGGAGACCTTGATCGGCCACGCGCTGCGGGAGGATCTGCAGCTGGGCATGGATCTCGAACCCGGCGACATCCAGTTGCTCAACAACAGCGTGATCCTGCACGCCCGCACCAATTTCGTCGATCACGACGAACCCGAGCGGCGGCGGCACCTGCTGCGGCTGTGGCTGAATGTGGAGGGCGGCCGACCGATCGATCCCGCGGCCTATCCGTATCGGCGCGGCGTGCCCACCGGGCTTGCCCGCTCGCCGGCGCATAACGTCTGAGACCATAACTAAAAAGACGCCACAGGGGAGAAGCACCATGCAAGCAAGTGCCACGCCGCGCGAGGACGCGGCGACGGTCCGCACCCGCTGGACCATCACGCTCGCCGCCGCGTTCGGATGGTTCTTCGATGGCTACGTGATCACCATCTACGCGCTGACCGTGCCGCTGATCGCGCTCGAGTTCCACGTGTCCACCGCGGTGCTCGGCGGCACCATCGGGTCGATCTTCCTGGTCGGCTACACGATCGGCACGATCGGCTTCGGCGTCAGCGGCGATGCCTTCGGTCGCCGCCT
>JAJZVS010000088.1 GCA_021845555.1 Pseudomonadota bacterium | reverse complement strand
TTCCCAAGGCCGGTGCCCCATTGGGGGCGCGGGATGCCACGGGAGGAACGAACCATGTCGCACGCGATCGGAGAGAACCATGCGCGCCGGCGCCTCGCCGCCGGCGAGCTCGTGCTGTGCATGGGGGTGAACCAGTTGCGCAGCCCGAACATCGCGCTGATCGCCGCCGCCTGCGGGTTCGATGCGATCTATCTCGATCTCGAACACAACCCGACGTCGCTGGAAACCGCTGCCTCCGTCTGCGTCGCCGCGCTGGGGGCCGGGGTCACGCCGATCGCGCGCATCGCCTCGCATCACGCGCACGACATGGCGCGGATCCTCGATTGCGGCGCGCAGGGGATCATGGTGCCGCATGTGAATTCGGCGGCGGAGGCAAGCGCGATCGTTTCCGCCTGCCGGTTCGCGCCGATCGGGCATCGTTCGGCGGCCGGCACCGTGCCGGCGCTGGGCTACGCCGCGCTCGGCCAGGCGGAGATCAACCGGCGGCTGAACGAGGAAACGCTGCTGATCGCCATGCTGGAGACGCCGGAGGCGATCGCGCAGGTGGCGGCGATCGCCGCGGTGCCGGGCATCGACGTGCTGCACATCGGCTCGACCGATCTTTCCACCGAGATGGGGATCGCGGGGGAGTACAAGCACGAACGGATGCGCGCGGCCTATGCGGCGGTGGCGCAGGCGGCGCGGGCGCACGGCAAGGCGTTCGGCGTCGGCGGGGTGCGCGAGGACACCGAGTTCCAGGCCTGGTTGCTGCGGCTCGGGGTGCGCTACCTGACCGGCGGCTCCGACGTCGGCTACATCCTGAGCGCCGGGCGGCGCGACGTGCGGGAGATCCGGGCGATTCCGCTGGGGTGAGCGGCGTCCCGGCGGCGCTTTCCCGCGCGCGGGAAAGGCGCAGCCCCGCGGGTGCCGGGACGGGGACCCGCTCATGCGCCCGGAGCCCGCTCACGAGAAGGTGTCATTCGGCCATGATCCGGCCGCATTTCAGCCCCGTGACTTCCTTTCCGAGCCACTCATCTGACCGCCCAACGGATGAGGGAGAGATTCATGACACGACGAACCGCTCGGTTTCTGGCCGCGGCGACGGCGGTCATCCTCATGCTTCCGCTGGCTGGTTGCGGTGAAAGCCCGGTGACGCGTGCCGTCACCGGCGGGGCGTTGGGCGCCGGCGTCGGTGCCGGCGCGGCGGCGATAACCGGCGGACGCCCGGCGACCGGCGCGGCGATCGGTGCCGGGGTAGGCGCGCTCGGCGGTGCGCTGACGTCGCCGTAGGAGGAGGGCGATAGATGGAGGAACTCATGATGATCTCGGTTGTTCATGACGCCCGGCAGGAACGCCGTGCCCGCGCGGGCCGCCGGGCCTCGGCCGCCGGAGCGGCGGTCCTGCTCACGCTGGCGCTGTCGGGGTGCGGCTACACGCCGGGCGACCGCGCGCTGTCCGGCGGACTGCTGGGGGCCGGCGGCGGTGCCGCGATTGCCGGGCTGACCGGGGGTGCCCCGCTGGTCGGGGCCGCCATCGGCGGCGCGGCCGGCGCGCTCGGCGGCGCCCTGACCAGCCCGCGCGCGGTGCAACTCGGCGAGCCGGTCTGGCGGTAACAAGCCCGGCGCCGGTGCGCCGGCTCCCCGCCGCGTGTATGCTCCCCGAGTATGCTGCCCGTGTATGCTGCCCCCTGGGCGGCCATCGCGGCCGCACCAGGGGAAGACAAGGGGAGGGAGGCCGCAATGGGGCCGATCGTCGCCGTGATCGCACCGGGCGCCATGGGCAGCGCCGTCGCGCGCTGCCTCACCGGCCAGGGGATCGAGGTGCGGACCTTGCTCGCTGGCCGTACCGGAGCCTCGGCCAAGCGCGCCGAAGCCGCCGGGATGCGCGCGACGGATGAGGCCGGGATCGCGAGCGCCGACTTCGTGCTGTCGATCGTCCCGCCCGCTGTCGCCGTCGGGCTGGCGGAGCGCCTCGTCCCGGCGCTGACCCGGGCCGCGCCCAAGCCCGTCTATGTCGATTGCAACGCGATCAGCCCCGCCACCATGGCGCGGGTCGCCGCGATCCTCGCCCCGACCGGCTGCGCGGTGGTCGATGCCGGCATCATCGGCCCGCCGCCGGTGCCGGGCGCCGGCGCCACCCGCATCTACCTTTCCGGCCCGGCGGCGGCGCGGGTCGCCGCGCTGGAGGCCTTCGGGCTGGAGATGCCGGTGCTGGATGGGCCGATCGGCGCCGCCTCGGCAATGAAGTTGTCCTACGCCGGCATCACAAAGGGATTCACCGCGCTCGGCGCGATGATGCTGCTCGCCGCCACGCGGGAGGGCACGGCCGAGGCGCTGCGGCGCGAACTGGCACAGAGCCAGCCGGCGCTGCTCGGCTGGCTCGCCCGGCAGATGCCGCGGATGTACGACAAGGCCTACCGCTGGGTGGCGGAGATGGAGGAGATCGCGGCCTTCGCCGGCGCCGGCGATCCCGCCGCGCGGGAGAGCTTCGCCGCCGCCGCCGCGCTGTACGCCCGCCTGGCGGCGGACCATGCCGGAGACGCGCGCGAAACCGCCGCGCTGACCGAATTTCTCGCCCCGCCCGCTTCTCCCTGACCGCCCCCAACCGCAGGAGCGCCGCCATGATCGCCGGCACCCACCGCTTCCCCGACATGGACAGCGTGATCTACGGCCAGGACTTCGCCGCCGCGGTGGCCGGCGAGGCCGCGCGGCTGGACGCGCGCCGCGTGTTCGTGCTCGCCGGGGGCACGCTGTCGCGCACCACCGACCTGCCCGACCGGCTGCGCGCCGCGCTCGGCGCCCGCTTCGCCGGCATCTGGACCCGCATGGGCGCGCACACCCCGCGCACCGACGTGGTCGCGGCGGCGCTGGCGGCGCGGGAGGCGGGGGCGGATCTGCTGGCGACGCTGGGCGGCGGCTCGGTCACCGATGCGGCGAAGATGGTCGGGCTGTGCCTCGGCAACGGCGTGACCACGCCCGAGGGGCTCGATGCGTTCCGCGCGCTGACCCGCGCCGACGGCACCACCACCCGTCCGCCCACCGCGCCCCCAGGCGTGCGCGCGATCGCCGTGCCGACCACGCTGTCGGCCGGGGAATACACCGCCTTCGCCGGCTGCACCGATACGGTGCGCGGGGTGAAGGAGAGTTTCGGCCAGACGCTGATGGTCCCGCGCGTGGTCGTGCTGGACCCGGCGGTGAGCCTGCCGACGCCGGAATGGCTGTTCCTCTCCACCGGCATCCGCGCGGTCGATCACGCGGTGGAGGATCTGTGCTCGATCCACGCGCAGCCGTTCTCCGACGGCACCTCCCTGCACGCGCTGCGGCTGCTGGCGCGCGGGCTGCGCGCGGCGAAGGCGGATCCGGCCGATCTGCCGGCGCGGCTGTCCTGCCAGCTTGGCGCCTGGTTCTCGGTCGTCGGGTCGCAGAACGGGGTCTCGAAGGGCGCGAGCCACGGCATCGGCCATGTGCTGGGCGGCACCGCCGGCGTGGCGCATGGCTACACCTCCTGCATCATGCTGCCGCATGTGCTGCGCTACAACGCGCCCGCCACCGCCGAGCGCCAGGCCTGGGCCGCCGAGGCGCTGGGCCGGCCGGGCGTCCCGGCGGGCGATGCGGTGGCGGAACTCGTGGCCGGTCTCGGCCTGCCGGGGCGGCTGCGCGACGTGGGGGTGCGCCAGGACCAGCTCGACCGGATCGCCGTGGAATCGATGCACGATCGCTGGGTGCACACCAACCCGCGCAAGATCGCGGGGCCAGAGGACGTGCGCCGGCTGCTGGACGCGGCGTGGTAGGCGCACCGGGGCGGAGTGGCCCGGGCGCCCTGATCGGCGCTAGTCTCTCCGCATGAGCGATCGCCCCACCCCACCCGCCATGCTGGTCAGTGCCCCGCCGCGGCGCGCGGTGACGCCGCCCGGCCCCTGCGCGATGGTGATCTTCGGCGCCGGCGGCGACCTGACCAAGCGCCTGCTGGCCCCCGCGCTCTACAACATGGCCCGCGCCGGCCTGTTGCCGGAGAAGTTCGCGCTGATCGGCGTCGATCGCGTGGAGGCCACCGCCGCGTCCTGGGGCGAGAGCCTGCGCGCGGCGCTGGCCGCGCAGGCCGCCAACCCGGCGAGCGAGAGCGAACTCACCGCGATCGATCCCGCCGCCTGGCACCGCCTGGCCGGGGCGATGGCCTATGTGCAGGGCGATCTGACCGACCCCGCGCTCTATCACCGGCTGCGCGACGTGCTGAACGACACCGCGCACGCGCATGGCACCGGCGGCAACGTGCTGTTCTACCTGGCCGTCTCCGACCGGTTCTTCGCCCCGGTGGTGCAGAGGCTCGGCCAGGCCGGGCTGGCGGCGGAGACGGAAGCCGCGGCGGGTACCCCGGCGACCTGGCGCCGGGTCGTGGTGGAAAAGCCGTTCGGCCACAGCCTGGACTCCGCCCGCGCGCTCAACCGCGACCTGCTGCGGGTGCTGGAGGAGCGGCAGATCTTCCGGATCGACCATTTCCTCGGCAAGGAGACGGTGCAGAACATCATGGCGTTCCGCTTCGCCAACGGGTTGTTCGAGCCGATCTGGAACCGCGACCGCATCGACCACGTGCAGATCACGGTGGCCGAGACGGTCGGCGTCGAGCATCGCGGCCGGTTCTACGAAGCGACCGGCGCGCTGCGCGACATGGTGCCGAACCACGTGTTCCAGATCCTGGCGATGGTGGCGATGGAGCCGCCGTCCGGGTTCGACGCCGAGCAGGTGCGCAACCACAAGGCCGAGGTGTTCGGCGCGATCCGCCCGCTCCGCCCGGAAGACGCGGTGCGCGGCCAGTACGGTCCCGGCACGGTGGCGGGCCAGGCGGCACGCGCCTATCGCGCCGAGCCGAACGTGGCGCCGGACTCGGATACCGAAACTTTCGTCGCGCTCAGGCTGGCGATCGACAACTGGCGCTGGGCCGGGGTGCCGTTCTACCTGCGTACCGGCAAGCACATGTCCGCGCGCCACACCGAAGTGGCGATCCGCTTCAAGCCGGCGCCGTTCGCTCCGTTCGCCGATACCGACATCGCCGCCCTGCCGCCCAACTGGCTGGTGCTGACGATCCAGCCGGACGAGGGCATCTCCTTGCAGTTCGAGGTCAAGCGGCCCGGCCCGGTGATGGACCTCGCCGCCGTGCGCATGGCCTTCCGCTATTGCGACTGGTTCCCGCACGAAGCCGCGATCGGCTACGAAACCCTGCTGTATGACTGCATGATCGGCGAGGCGACGCTGTTCCAGCGGGCCGACATGGTGGAGGCGACCTGGCGCGTCGTGCAGCCGGTGCTGGACGCCTGGGCCGGCGCGCCAGCGCCCTATTTCCCCAACTATGCCTCTGGCCACGACGGCCCGGAATCGGCGCAGCGCCTGCTGGCCGAGGACGGGCGGGCGTGGCGTCCGGTAGGCGCCGGCTGAAACCGGGCGCCGCGGTTCGCCGTCAAACCGGATCGATTTCGCCTTGACAAGATTTGCCTCGTCGCGCAGAGTACGAGGTAATTTAGGTCCTGTTTAAGGAACAACCGACGATGCTTACTCGCGCAACGGTGCTTGGCGTGACGATCCTGGCAATGGCGGCAAACCCGGCCGTTGCGGCGCCGATCACGGTCGCCGCAACGGCGGAGATCTACAGTGCCGGCGGCAACACGGGATTGGCGTCCGGCGCCACCTCGCCCCCGAGCATCGCGCTTCCGGGCGGGACCGTGTCGGTCCAGTTCACCAGCGTGACCGGCAGTATCAGCTGCACGGTTTCGGCCGAAGGGTGTATTTCCCTCAACAATGGCAGCAACTACAACGACCCCGACGGCGCGGGGGCGGGGGCCTCCACCAGTTCGAACACTGGCGCCGGGGCCATCTCCGGCATTACCTCCCCCAACTCCGGCTCCCTGATGGGCCTGTTCGTCGCGGCGGGAGGCCCCTCCGGCAACGCGCCCGCGGCGCTGAATTTCACGACCGGTAGCGGCACGGGCTTCACAAGCCTGTCCCCGCTGCTCGACCAGACGTTCTTCATCGGCGACGGGCTGACCGGCGACGGTTCGGGGAGCTTGCAGACCTTCTACGTCCCGACCGGGGCGATCACCCTCTTTCTCGGCATCAGCGACGCCTGCAGCTACAACGGCACCCCCAGTTGCTACAGCGACAATCTCGGCACCTTCAGCGTGAGCGCCAGCTTGCAGTCCGGCGGGACGACGGTGCCGGAGCCCGGCGCGTTCGTCCTGCTCGGGGTCGGTCTCCTCGGTCTCGGCTGCGTGCGGTTCCGGCACGGCTGACCGGCGGATCGGCAAGCCGGGCAGGCGCTTTCCGTCCGAGATTCGGTATAGTGCCGGTTTCCTGAGGGAGACCGCCCATGCCGCAACGTCCGATCCCAGCCGTGTTCATGCGCGGCGGGACCAGCAAGGCCATCATGTTCCATGCGCGCGACCTGCCGGCGGACCGTGCCGCCTGGCCGGCGCTGTTCCTGGCCGCGATGGGCAGCCCCGATCCGTACGGCCGCCAGCTCGACGGCATGGGCGGGGGCGTGTCCTCGCTCTCCAAGGTCTGCGTGCTGGCGCCCTCGGCGCGCGAGGATGCCGATATCGACTACAGCTTCTTCCAGATCCAGGTGAAGGAGGCGCGCGTCGACGACCGCGGCAACTGCGGCAACATGTCCTCGGCGGTCGGACCGTTCGCGGTCGATGAGGGGCTGGTGCCGGCGGCGGGCGATACCGCCGTGGTCCGCGTCTACAACACCAACACGCAAAAGCTGATCCACGCGCATTTCCCGCTGGACGACGGGCGGGCGCGGGTCGGGGGCGATCTGGCGATCCCGGGCGTCGCCGGTACCGGCGCGCCGGTGCGGCTCGATTTCCTCTCCCCCGGCGGCGCCACCACCGGGCGGCTGCTGCCCACCGGACAGGCGCGCGAGCGGCTGGAGGTGCCGGGTCTCGGCGCGATCGAGGTCTCGATGGTCGATGCGGCGAACGCCTGCGTGTTCGTGCGCGCCGGCGATCTCGGCCTGACGGGGCGCGAACTGCCCGATGCGATCGAGGCCGACGCGCCCCTGCTCGCCCGGCTCGAAGCGATCCGCCGCCAGGCCTCGGTGGCCATGGGCATCGCGCCGACGCTGGAGGCCGCGGGCGGGATCCGCGTGGTGCCGTTCATCGCCCTGGTCAGCCCG
Organism: Pseudomonadota bacterium; assembly: GCA_021845555.1. Lineage (GTDB taxonomy): Bacteria > Pseudomonadota > Alphaproteobacteria > Acetobacterales > Acetobacteraceae > JAJZVS01. The sequence goes on along the minus strand of JAJZVS010000088.1, from coordinate 3,993 downwards.
CCGGCCGCCTCGCCCATGCTCACCGGGGAGACGCTGGCGGCCGAGGCGATCGACCTGACGGCGCGGGTGATGTCGAACGGCCAGCCGCACCGCGCGCTGCCGCTGACGATCTCGCTCTGCACCGCGGTCGCGGCGCGGATCGACGGCACGGTGGTGGCCGAGATGGCGCGGGCCGGCGCGGGCGATCTGCGCATCGGCATGCCCTCGGGCGTGCTGACGGTCGCCGCCGACGTGGTCCGCGAGGCCTCCGGCGCATGGGTGGCGCGCAGCGGCGCCTTCTACCGCACCGCGCGGCGGCTGTTCGACGGGCGGGTGTGGGTGCCGGCGGGGTAGGGCGAGACACGCCGGTGCCGCTTGGCGTACCCAGGCGGCGCGATGCCAAACACCCCGCACGCCCCCGCAGGAGACCGCCCCCATGCCGCCGCGCCCGCTTCACTCGTCCCGCCGCCGCGTCCGCCGATGAGGAGCGCGACCGTGGCGCTCGAGACCGTCTCGGTGACGGTGCCGGAGTCCGCGCTGGAAGCCTATGAGGCGGCGCTGCGCAGCGCCTGCCCCACCGTGGCGCTGTTCCTCGACGACGCCAACGGAACCTGGCTGGTCGAGGCGGTGAAGCCGCGCGGGGCGCAGGAGTCCGAACTGGCGGCCGGCCTCGCGCTGGCCGCCGCGCTGACCGGGTTCGACGCCACGCTGTCCCGCGCCGCGACGGCGGCGGAGGGCTGGCTCGCGCGCAGCTATGCCGGCTTCCCCGAACAGCGTGTCGGCCGGCGCTTCGTCCTGCGCGGCAGCCATCTGGCCGGGGCGCCGGCGTCGGCCGGGCGGATCGTGCTGATCGTCGATGCCGGCGCGGCATTCGGCTCCGGCGAGCACGGCTCGACCCGCGGCTGCCTGCGCGCGCTGGAGCGGTTGGCGCCGCGCCGGCCGCGCCGCGTGCTCGATCTCGGCACGGGGTCGGGCGTGCTGGCGATGGCGGCGGCGCGGCTGTGGCACCGGCGGGTGCTGGCGGCGGATGTCGATCCCTGGTCGGTGCGGGTCGCGGCGCGCAACGCGCGCGACAACGCGCTGGGGCCGCTCCTGCGGGTACGCCGCTCGGACGGCTGGCACGGGCCGGCGGTGCGGGCCGGCGCGCCCTACGATCTGGTGCTGGCGAATATCCTGGCCCGGCCGCTGTGCCGGATGGCGAAGCACCTGGCGGCGCGGCTGGCGCCGGGCGGGACGGCGGTGCTGGCCGGGCTGCTCGGCGTGCAGGCGCGGCAGGTGCTGGCGGCGCACCGACGCCACGGCCTCGTGCTGGCGGGGCGGATCGACGAGGGCGCCTGGACCACGCTGATCCTGCGGGCCGGGCGGGGGGCCTGACGGGCAAGGATGCGCCGCTGCCCGGCATCGCGCCGTCCGGGCGGTTTCCGGGCTTGGAACGGTCCCCGGATGGAGCCCGGGTGACCATTTCGACAGACACCCACCGACGGCGTCGCGCTTGCGGCCTTGCCCCTTCATCCCGGCGCGGGCCGCGCTTATATCGGACCCGAGGCCTCCGCCCCGATCCCGACACAATGTCGGCACGGCGGATCGAGGTCAGAGGAGCCGACGGGCCGGAACGCGATGCTCGATCTGTCGGTCGGCTCGATCCTGACGTTTGCGGTGCATCATCCGGCCCTGCAGGCCGTGGCGATCATCCTGGCGACCTTTGTCCTGGAAGACGCCGCCACCGTGCTGGCGGCGATGCTGGCCGCCTCCGGCCAGCTCTCCGTCCCGCTCGCCCTTGGATCGCTCTATGTCGGCATCGTGCTCGGCGATCTCGGCCTGTATGGCCTCGGCTGGGGCGCCGCCCGCATTCCCTGGCTGGTCCGCCTGCTGCCGCCGCGCCGGACCGAGGTGGTGCGCGCCTGGCTGTCCGGGCGCGTGTTCAAGGTCGTGCTGATCAGCCGCTTCCTGCCCGGCGTGCGGCTGCCCACCTACACCACCTGCGGCTTCCTCGGCGCCAGCCTGCGCCAGTTCGCGCTCGCCACCGCGCTGGCGACGATGGTCTGGACCTCCGGCCTGTTCGCGGTCTCGATGCGGATGGGGGGCGAGTTGATGGCCCATTACGGGGCGTGGCGCTGGGCCGGAGCGGCCGGGATGGTGGTGTTCATGTTCGTGGCCGGACGGCTGGTGCAGGTGTTGCTGCGGCCGCGCCGCGTCCCTCTGCGGGACGTGCCGCTGCCATGACCCGCCGCGCCCCGCTGCCGGTTCAAGGTAGCCGCCGATGAAGCTCGAAGCGGCCCTGCCGCTGGAGCGGTCGGCGCAGGACGCGCCGCCGCCGGTGTCCTTCTTCGAGTTCTGGCCGGGCTGGATGTTCTATCCGCCGGTGATCGCCCATTGCCTGCTGCTCGGGCTGCGCTACGGCTCCCCCGGCCTGCTGACCGCCGCCAATCCGCGCATCACCTCCGGTGGCCTGTGCGGCGAGTCGAAGATGGAGATCCTCGATCAGGTACAGGGGGAGGCGCGCGCGCTGCTCGCCCGTGCCACCAGCCTGCTCACCGATCCGGCCGATCCGTCGGCGGATGCCGGCGCGGCGGCGCAAGCGATGGCGGCGGCGGGGCTCGCGTTTCCGGTCGTGGCCAAGCCCGACATCGGCTGCAACGGCGCCGGCGTGCGGCTGGTCGCGGACGCGGCGGCGCTGGCGCGCTACCTTACCGCCTTCCCGCGCGGCGAGCGGGTGGTGCTGCAGGAATTCGTCCCCTTCGAGGGCGAGGCCGGCATCTTCTATATCCGCCGCCCCGGCGCGCCGCGCGGGCGGATCACCTCGGTGACGCTGAAATCCCCCCCCAGCGTGACCGGCGATGGCCGCTCTACCCTGCGCCAGTTGATCCTGGCCGATCCGCGCGCCGGCAAGCTGGCGGAGCTGTTCCTGCCGCGCCTGGAAGGGCGGCTCGACGCGGTGCCGCGCCAGGGGGAAACGGTGCGGCTCGTGTTCGTCGGCAACCACTGCAAGGGTTCGATCTTCCGCGACGGCACCGACCATGTCACCCCGGCGCTGGCCGAGGCGATCGAGCGCTTCGCCCAGGGCCTGCCGGAGTTCTATTTCGGGCGGATCGACCTGCGCTTCGACAACCTCGCCGCGCTCGGCCGCGGCGAGGGGTTCCGGGTGATCGAGGTCAACGGCGCCGGGTCGGAGGCGACGCATGTGTGGGACCCGCGCACCCGCCTGCTGGACGCCTGGCGGGCGCAGTTCTTCCACTACGGGGAGGCGTACCGGATCGGCGCCGCCAACCGGGCCCGCGGCTTCCGCCCGACCGGCGCGCTGGCCCTGCTGCGGCTCTGGCAGCGGCAGAAGCGATTGATGGCCGCCTACCCGGCCAACGACTGAACGGAAACCTGCCCCGTACATTGCCGTCATGGCCGGTACATTGCCGTCATGGCCGGGCTTGACCCGGCCATCTGCCCCCGGTCGTTCGTGCGCGGACGGCCGGGTCAAGCCCGGGCATGACGGAAGGGGGCGTGCCGGACCGCGGGGTTGCGGCGGCGGCGCGATTCCGTCAGGAACCCGCCATGACCCATCTGCAAGCGATCGTCCTTGCCGTGCTGCAAGGCGCCACCGAACTGTTCCCGGTCAGCAGCCTCGGGCACGCCGTGGTCGCCCCGGCGCTGCTCGGCTGGCATATCGACCAGCACGCGCCCTCCTTCCTGCCGTTCCTGGTGATGCTGCATGTCGGCACCGCCACGGCGCTGCTGATCTTCTTCTGGCGCGACTGGTGGGCGCTGGGCACCGGCGTGCTCGGCCTCGGCGCGGCGCATCAGGTGGCCGAGAGCCGGCGGGTGTTCGGGCTGATCGTGCTCGCGACGCTGCCCGCGGTGGTGATCGGCTTCGTGCTGGAGCATCCGCTGCGCCGGTTGTTCGGCGATCCCTGGGTGGCGGCCGTGTTCCTGGTGGTGAACGGGCTGCTGCTGCTGGGCGCGGAAAAGCTGCGCGCCGGCCGCCGGCCGGCGGCGGGTGCGGCGCCCCAGGACACGACGGGG